>JBHEOZ010000052.1:0-9877 GCA_046260555.1 Desulfurivibrionaceae bacterium | reverse complement strand
CCCCTGCCCGGGTTGACATGGCCCGCAACCAGCTGGGCGGCGCCCTCCATGCCACCATTATGGCCATCCGCCACCAGCTCCTGTCCTGCCTCGCCGTTATCGAGGTGGCCATTGATTTTCCCGATGAGGATGTTGAAATCATCAATCCGCGGCAAATGCTCGACGATCTTCGAAATCAGGTGATCGCCCCCCTGCACGATCTCGTCAACGCGGCCGAGCGCGGCAAGATCTTCCGGGAGGGGATCTCGGTGGTGATCCTCGGCCGGCCCAACGTCGGCAAATCCAGCCTGCTCAACAGTCTGCTCCGGGAAGACCGGGCGATCGTTACCGAGATTCCCGGCACCACCCGGGATATCATCGAGGAGTATCTAGATATCAAGGGGATCCCGGTGCGGATTATCGACACGGCCGGCATCCGCCAGGGCGCGGAAGCGGTTGAGGAGATCGGGATCAGGAAGGCTCGGCAGAAACTGGAA
The DNA here is from genome assembly GCA_046260555.1 of Desulfurivibrionaceae bacterium. Lineage (GTDB taxonomy): Bacteria > Desulfobacterota > Desulfobulbia > Desulfobulbales > JAGXFP01 > JAGXFP01. The sequence continues at coordinate 9,401 of JBHEOZ010000052.1, read as the reverse complement.
TCGGCCGATCTGGTCCTCTTGGTGGTTGACGGGGCCGGTGAATTGAGCGACGAAGATCGGGCCCTCGCCGGAATTATCGGCGAGCAGCCGGCAATTCTGGTCGTCAACAAGGTGGATCTGGCGCCAGGCAAGGATCTCCACTCCTACCGGGCTTCCTTCCCGCGCTTTTCAGCGGTGGAGATCTCGGCAAAGACCGGCCAGGGTCTGGCCCGGCTGGAAGAGGCCATATTCGCCGCGGTAAGCGGCTGCGGCGAGCAGTCGGAGCCGGACCATGCCTGCGTGCCGAACGTGCGCCATGCCGCCTCTCTGGCCGCCTCCCTGGCGGCAACCAGGCAGCTCGCCGGCGCCCTTCGGGAAAATCTGCCGCCGGACCTGGTGGCCCTCGAAGTCCAGGCGGCTCTGGATCATCTGGGTGATATTATCGGGGAAACCACCACCGATGACATCCTGGAGATGATCTTTACCAGATTCTGCCTGGGCAAATAGGCGATTGACGGGGGCGGCCGCCATGGAGAAGGAGCTGGTCATATCGAGGGCGGAGATTGCCCGGCGGGTGGGTGAACTCGGCCGGCAGATATCTGAGCGATCTCCGGATAGACTCTTGGTCGTCGGGGTTCTGAAGGGCGCCTTTATCTTTACCGGCGACCTGGTCCGGGCGATCTCGACCCCCCTCGAGGTTGATTTTATCCGGGTGGCCAGCTATGGTCCCGAGCGCTGTTCATCCGGCCGGATCAGACTGGGCAAGGATATTGAAAGCGACCTGGCCGGCAGGGAGGTGCTGCTGGTCGAAGATATCGTCGATACCGGCAAAAGACCCTGGCCTGGCTGCTGGCTCATCTGTACGACCGCGGGGCCGGCTCCGTAAAGGTCTGCGCCCTGATCGATAAACGCCGGAGACGACTGGAAAAAGTGAGCATCGACTATTACGGTTTCCGGCGGGAAGGTTTTCTGGTCGGCTACGGCCTCGATTATGGCGAGCGCTACCGGGAGTTGCCCGATATCTTTGAGCTCAAAGCCTCCTGACCGCTACCGCCTGGATTTTTTTGGGAAATGAGGTTAAGTTGAACTATTGCCGGCCGGGCGACTCAATCCGTCGCTGGCATGAATGATCGTAAGAGATCCCAATGCGCTCGTAGCTCAGCTGGATAGAGCATCGGCCTTCGAAGCCGAGAGTCGCAGGTTCGAATCCTGCCGGGCGCACCATTCCAAGACTTTAGCGAGACTCTCGCTATTCCGCCGGCCATTTTTCCTGGCACCTCTCCTCGACAAAAAAATAGGGCTTGTCGCATTCTATTTCCACTCCTGAAACCGGGCAGCGCAGCCTGATTTTTTTGGGACCGGCCTTGATCACCAGCCAGTCGCCGTGCCGCAAGCCGTCGGCAATGTGGATTTTCTGTCCCTCTTTCAGGGGATATTCCCTGAATACCGTGACCTTGTGCTCCGTCATCGCTTGCCTCCCCTGTCGATTTTATCGGGATCGAGCATGGCCTTCAGAATCTGATCCCTGGCGGTGATAATAATATAGTTATGGTCGCCGTTTTCCACCTCTAAATAATTGATCTGCGGGGAGATCCCCGCCAGTTCCCGGCCCATTTCAACCGGGACTATCTGGTCACCGGCCCCGTGGATAATGGTGATCGGCGGAGGCGGTTGCCGGTTGATGATCTTCCGCAGTCGGGAGCGGTTGTCGTAATCCGCGAAAATGGTCCGAGCCAGAAACGGGGCGACCAGGCGGGCGGCCATATCTTTAAGGCTGGTAAAAGGTGAAATCAGGACGATGCGCCCGACCCGGTGCTTTTCGGCGAAAAGCAGGGCCACCGCCGCTCCCAGGGAATGGCCCGCCAAGAGGAGTCTCCGCTCCAGATCGGCCGGAGGGGCGCCAAGATGCGCGGCCAGGGCAAGCAGGGCCGTTTCCGCCGACTCCAGAATCGCGGCGGGTCCGGGCCGCCCCTCGGATCTGCCGTATCCGGGATAGTCCACCAGCAAAAAGGCGGCCTCCGGGTCGGGAAAGTCCTTGATCAATCCCAGCCAATCGAGGGCCAGGGAGGCATTGCCGCCGAACATCAACCATAAGCGCCCGGGAACCTGGCCAGGGTCTCCGGCAGGGGGCAGATAAAAGGCCGCCTGCCGGCCCTGGCCGGTGTTGTACCCCAGGACCTCCCCCCGTTCGGGCAGGGGGGGCTTGCCGACATAGGATCGCGGGTAGTAGATCAGTCGGTGTTGACCGGTGACCACCAAGCCCGCGATTATTAAGATGACCAGCAGCAGAAATATGATCTTCATGGAAAATCCTGTCGCTCTTTTAAATTGAGGCTGTTAATCTCCGGTGACTTTTTGCGACGCCATCACTATTACTCGATTATGATAAAAACAGGTGACCCGGATTAATCGGCCGATTATAGGCGCTCTTTTCCGCCGAGAACCTTATCCCAAGGGTACCGTTATTTGTTGACAACGGCTTATAAAAAACATGCAAATGAGTGAGCAAATCGAGATAAGAGGCGGAACTATCCGGCTCGGCCAGTTTCTTAAAATAGCGATGCTGGTGGAGAGCGGCGGCGAAGCGAAGGCCAGGATTCAGGGAGGCGAGGTTCTGGTCAACGGTGAAGTCGAGACCAGGCGCGGCAGGCAGCTTCGCCACCATGACCTCGTGTGGATCGCCGGTCAGACCGCCCAGGTCTGCTATCTCGATCCGCAGCCAGCCGACTGACGATCATGACCATCAAGCAACTTGTAACCAATCACGGGATAAGGCGCCACGGTTCGGCCAATCTCCCCTCCGGTAAGCGATTACAGGGTGCCGGAGATGCAAGGCATCGGCCTGCGATGTGTACTGGTGTACATGAGCAGGCCGATAACACAGCAGATTCGGTACCCTGTGATCGCTTACCGCAACTTCTGCTCTGCACCGACCTTGACCGGACTCTCCTGCCGAACGGTTTTCAGGCGGAATCCCCGGCGGCGCGGCCACTTTTCGGAAAACTGGCCGCCGAACCATTCGTGACCCTGGCCTATGTGAGCGGCCGAGATTTCCATCTTCTCCAGAAGGCGATTGAGCAATTCGATCTGCCCTGCCCGGATTTCATGGTTGGCGACGTGGGGACCACCATCTATCGGCGAGTGGCGGGCAGCTGGCAGTCCTGGCAGGAATGGCACGAGATGATCGGCAAGGATTGGCAGGGGACCACCACCGGTGAACTGGCCGCCCTGCTCGATGGTATAGCCGAGCTTGAACTTCAGGAGCCGGAAAAGCAGGGCCGCTTCAAATTAAGTTATTATACCGATCCCGAGATCGATTCTGCTATACTGAAGGCGAGGGTGCGGAGCCGTCTGGCCCATTGCCCGGCCAAAGTCAGGTCTGTTTTCAGCGTTGACGAGGTGAACCGGCTGGGTCTTTTCGATCTGCTCCCGGAATCGGCCAGCAAACTGGAAGCGGTAAGGTTCATCATCCGCCGGACCGGTGTTGACCCGGAGCGCACCCTTTATGCCGGAGACAGCGGCAACGATCTCGAGGTGCTGACCAGTGAGATCAGGTCGATACTGGTGGCCAACGCGATTGATGAAGTCAAAAGGCAGGCCCGACAAGGCGCCCCGGCCGGCACCCTCTATATCGCCCGGGGAGATTTCCTTGATATGAACGGCAATTACGCAGCTGGTCTGCTGGAGGGCGCGGTTCATTATCTGCCGGAACTCGCTTCGCTCCTTGAAAACGGGCGACGCTAGGATATCGCATGGACGCATAAATAGATAAACCCAGTAATCCAAACAGGGGAACGGACCTGCCATGAAAAATAATTTTAAAGTTGTGGTTTTAACGATTTCGGGCCTTTTCCTGCTGGCAAATGTCAATTCGGCAGCGGCACGGGACCGGCTTGCCAAATTCGATCTGGAGGTTAACGCCGGCCGCCGGGTTGATCAGCTAGACTGGAATATCGCCGGCAACATCAACGGCACCGATCCCAATATTCTCTCCGAGCTGAGCTGGGACGAGCTGGAAATCATCGAAGTCAACACCAAGGGCAGGGTGCTCATGGTTAATGACCGGGCTCGTTTTGGCGGCACCGCCAGGGTCAGATTTAATTATGGGGAGATCCAGAGCGGCGAAAATCAGGATTCCGATTACCAGTTCGACAATCGCGTCAATGAATGGTCGCGCTCCAACAATCAGGCGGATGACGGCAGCGTCTACGATTTTACGACCGGGATCGGCCTCGTTTTCTTGAGCGCCAATGGCAGGGTTATGGTTTCGCCCCTGGTCGGTTACTCTTATCATACCCAGGATCTGACAATTCATGACGGCCGCCAGACCCTTTCCCTGGACAACCCCTTCAGTACGGATCCGGCCGAAGATCCGCCGCCGGTGGGGCCGATAGCGGGACTTGACAGCACCTATGAAACCGCCTGGAACAGTGGTTGGGTCGGGGTCGATCTTGAAATCAGACCGACCGGAAATCTCCTGCTGCGCGGTTTTATCGAACTGCACGCGGGCGAATACCGGGCCGAGGCCAACTGGAATCTGAGGAGCGATCTTGCCCATCCAACCAGTTTCGTACATGATTCAAATGATGCCTCGGGCTTTGTGACCGGTTTCGGGACCAGATTCGGTGGCGGTCACCTGCTGATCAACCTTGATATGCTTTATCAGAAATGGCAGGCGGAAGAGGGCATTGACACGATTAACTTTGCCAATGGTTCCACCGGCGTGACTCGATTAAACGAGGTCAACTGGGAATCGTTCAGTGTCACCGCCGGTCTGACCGTCAGCTTTTAATCAGCATTTTTGGAAGGTCATATTTCTGGACCGGGCCGAAGATTGCAGGACCGGGACCGGGTCGGCATAGTCGTAGACCAGGGCCTTTTTATCGCCAGCCGGTCGGAGAATGCGGCCGACCACCTGGAGGAGCCGGCCGCTGAATTTGATCGGGGTCGTTAAAAACAGGGCCCGCAGACCGGGGCAGTCGAATCCCTCGCCGATCAGCTGCACCGTGGAGATCAGCACCTCAATTTCGCCCTTCCGGACCTCGTCGATCAGGGCGGTTCGCCGTTCGGAAGGCATCTTGCCGGTGAGCACCGCCACCTTCAGTTCGGAGGCCAGGACGGTGATCGATCCGGCCAGCGCCTCGCAATGGGCGACCCGGTCGCTTACCACCAGAATTGTTCCTTTCTCCCGCCTGGCCTCGGCGACGATATCCCGGCAGATCAAGCTGTTGCGCTCGGCATTGGTGGTCAGCGCCTTTAAGAGGTTCTGATAATTACCCCGGTAGCCGTAAGTGAAATCGGTGGGTTTCTGGATTAACTCCGGCTTGAGGACCGCGCCGCTGGCGTGGAGATCGTCGGCGGCAACCCGGTGCAGGCATTCGCCGAGATATAAATGGATAAGGCTGGTCAGGCCGTCCCTTCTGAAGGCGGTGGCCGATAAACCCAGGGCGTAACGGCAGTCGAAGGCGGTGACCACCTCGGTGAACAGGGAGGCGGGCACCCGGTGGCATTCGTCGACGCAGATCTGCCCGAAACGCCCGGGCAGATCTGCCAACCTTTTCTGGGCCGAATTGACAATCGCCACGGTGACCGGCTCCAAACGGTAATGGCCATCGCCGATCAATCCCGCTTCGCAGCCCAGGAAAAGTTCGATCTGGGCCGCCCATTGGTGCAAGAGTTCCTTGCTGTGGACCAGAATCAGGGTGGGCTGGCGCCGATGGGCGATAACCGCCAGGCCGATCACGGTCTTGCCGGAGCCGGTGCCGGACTCGATGACCCCGAAGTCTCTTTTAACCGTATCGGTAAAAGCGGCGAGCTGATATGGCCGCAACTCGCCGCTGAAAGAAAAATCGATCTCGGCCAGGCTCCGGCGCCGGTCGATAAGGCGCGGTGATTCCTGCCCGTAACGCTGCCGGCAGAGCCGCACGGCCTGATTGGCAAAACCGCGCGGGAATCGGAGGCCCCGGCTGGTTTCGCTGTAGAAATAGAGAAATGGTTTAAGCTTCTTGCCGATCCAGCGCCCGTATTTTCTGGCATCGAGATAGAGGGGATTGGCCACGGTGAGTTCTTTCTTGATCTCGCTGACCAAGTGGGGCGGGCCATTTTCCAGCAGGCAGTCGGCGCCTACGGTCAGGCTTATCTCAGTGGCCATGGCTTTGCTCGGATCCGCTGAGAAGTTGCTTGAGCCGCGCCCTGATCACTTTAAAATCGGCCTGGAGCTCGTCGAGTTGCCGCTGCTGGCCGGTTACCACCTCGTTCAGTTCCTCGATGGTGTGGTCCTGAAAGGCCAGCCTGGTCTCGACTTCCACGATTCTTGCCGCCAATGATTCTCTTTCTGTCGCCATGCTTTCTACCTGTTGGGTTAACCGCGTAAGATCGAATTTTTTGCGAACTCATCAAAGCTCGCATTTCGGCGCCGTGGAATTCGATGTAGCCGGCCTTGCCCTATCCATTCAGCCTCCCATCAGCATAACTGCTGAAGGAGCCGGGCGCACTCCTTACTTATGATCAAAAACGGTAACGCCGCCCCAGTCGAGCGGCGGCGGCTTGTCGCGAAACTCGCCGATTCGTTCCAGATAAAGTAGGGCCGGACCGTCATCGGGTAAACCCTCCAGAACCCGGCGGAACAACTGTTCGGCCCGCTGCCACTCGCGGCCCCGATAGGCGGCGACTCCCTGGTCAAACAGGGAGAAGAGGGCGAGGCTGCTTTCCGGCTGCCGATCCCGCCAACCGGCAAGTTCATAGATGGTTATCGCTTCGGTCTTGCCCTTCACCTTGACCATGTCCAGCTCGCGGAGCAGGAAACGGTCATCAAGCTCCCGGGCCGTAAACTCACTGCAAAGGATACTGGTGCCGTAGACCTTGTTTAACCCCTCCAGGCGGGAGGCAAGGTTTACCGCATCGCCGATTATCGTATAATCCATAAAGACATTACTGCCCAGATTGCCGACGGTGACCTCGCCGGTGTTAAGGCCGATGCCGATCTTAAGCTCCTCGGCGCCTTTGACCTCGCCGCTTTGCTTCAGCACCCGCAGCTTCTCAATCATCAAGAGAGCGGTGGAGGCCGCCCGGGCCGGATGAGCTGGCAGCGGCAGCGGGGCGCCGAAAAAGGCCATGACCGCGTCGCCCATCAGTTTGTCGAGGGTGCCCCGCTGTTCAAAGACCAGGGGGATCATCGCGTCGAAATAAAGGTTTAAAAGGCGGCCGGTTTCCCGGGCCCCGAGTTTTTCGGAAATGGTGGTAAAGTCCCGCAGATCGGAAAAGAGGATGGTCAGGTTCTCCCGGCGTCCCTCAAGGGTGGCGGCGATATCGCCCTTGATCAATTCGTTGACTACCCCGGAGGAGACGTATTTACCGAAGAGTGAAGTAATCAGGGCGGTTTTCTTGCGGTCGAAAGACTTTTGCAGGGTGACTCCAACGATAAACTGGCCAGCCAGAACTGCCAGCAGCGGCGCGATATCGAGCCGGAGCGCCCTGGCCTGGAAAAACCAGGAGGAGAGGAAGAGCAGGGCGGCCAGGCCGCTTAAAAGCAGGATTATTTCCAGGCCCATGCTGATTCTTGGTAGATAGAAAAGCAGGCCGAGCAGGCCCAGGAGGGCGATCAGTCCGGCCACCGGCTTGCCGCTGACGTGGCGAATAAAGTCGCCTCCGAGAATGGTTTCCACGGCGTGGGCATGGCAGGCGAGGCCCGGTTCATTGCTGCCCAGCACATCCCGGTCGATAGTCCTGAAGCGGTCGGCCAGCTCCCCGCTGTTGCGCTGGAAACGGGAAAAGGAAGTGGTGAAGAAGTCCTTCTGGGTGGAGAGGGTCGAGCCGATCAGGACTATCTTGCCGCGCAGATCTTCAGCGGCGACGCGGTTTTGGACGGCATCGGCATAGGAAACGATATTAAAGGACGTGTAGTCCCCATGGTAGTTGAGCAGCAGTTCGGGATAGGGCAGCTGCAACTGTTGTTCGGCGCTTGCGCCCATCAGGAAGTGGTCCGAACCGGAAAAATCAAAATCGAAGGCCAGATCGAGAAAGATCCGGGAGATTTCCAGGGAGAAAGCGGGCAGTAACTCAAGGTTGCCGTCGGGCAGGGGTTTGGCGTTGAAAAAACGGATTTTGCGGAGGACGCCGTCGGGATCGAGGGGGAGATCGATAAAGCCGTCGCCGAGCATCGCTTCCCGGAAAATTTCGAGGGGGGTGATCTCGGCCACCCCTCGGGCGGCCGAAACCCGGGCCATCACGACATTGTTGCACTCCCAGATCGAGCGGGCCAGGCGTATGTCGGCGGCCGGGTCCGGATCCGGGGCGGACATCACCATATCGAGACCGACCACCGCGGCGCCGGCTTCGCAGATATGATCAAGGGCCGCGGCCAGGTTGTTTCTGGACCATTGACCGCGATGCCGGTCCAGGCGGAGGGCGCTTTCCTCGTCCATCAGGACAAGGGTGATCCGCTCGGAGGTAGGCAGCGGACCGCGCCAGGAGACATTCAGATCGTAGAGATAATGGTCAACCAGGTTGAAAAGGCCGGCCCGATAAGCAAAAATTACCGAGACGGTCACCAGCAGCAGACCAAGCGCCGAAAAAAATAGCTGGCGGCGAAAAAGGCTTTTCCCGGTCATGAATCTTCGGGGTTATTGATAACTCCGTGATTGAGGGCGGCCAGCCGGGTTGGCAGGGCGCCTTCAATGCCGCCGATCGGGCTGGAGACGATCACCAGGACCCGGCATTTGCGAAGAATCCGGGAAGCGGCATCCTCAGCCTTTAAAGCCATGGCGTCCCGGCTGCTGATTACCAGATTGGTCCTGGCCAGACCCTGAACCCCGGTGACGCTTTTAACGACATATTGCTCCCGTTTTTGCCTTCTTTGCCGGGATTGCGTTGCCGGAGCCGGGGCCACCGGGATATTCAGGGTTTTTTCCACCGTTTCCGCCCGGGCTTCCCCTACCCCTCCCCATACGGGCGCGGCCTTGGCCAGCAGCCGGTCGAGGAGGCGATGGTCGGCCCGCAGTTCGGCCGCGCTCTTATCCGAAACCACGTAACGCATCATGCCGCGATTGACCAGAGCGGCCTCCTCGACCCTGCTCAGTTCGTAAACGGTCTCGCCGTTTTCACCAACGATTTTCGGAAACATGGCCGGTTCCACCCGGTCGTTATTAGCCAGATCCCGGGCATCCAGGACCAGCCAGGGTTGATCGTGGTCATCGAGTTCCGCCGCCCGGGGCTTCAGGGTCTGAACGGGAAAATCCCGCCAGCTCGGCTCGTTATCTAAGTGTTTCAGTAACTTGGCGGTCAGCCCGCTGAGTCCCTTCATCTCTGCGACCTTGATCACCTCGTAATAGGGATCGCCGCCGTCATCGACGAACTTACTTTGATATTCCCTGTCTCTCAGAAATGCTTCCAGCTTGATGGTAACGCGGTCGCTGCCGAGGGAT
>JBHEOZ010000051.1:9343-9887 GCA_046260555.1 Desulfurivibrionaceae bacterium | reverse complement strand
CTACCCAAAGATGACCTTCTACTACAACGCCCACTACATGTGGCTCCATCCGCCGATGCTCTTTGTCGCCTACGCCTGCATCACCCTGACCTTCATCACCTCGCTGTTCATGCTGGTCCGCCGCCGGCCGGAAATCGAGACCCTGGGCTACGACTACGCCAAGCTCGGCTATCTGATGCTGACCCTGGGAATGCTGCTCGGCTACCCTTGGGCGCTTAAGGCCTGGGGGCCGAACTGGTGGTGGGACCCGAAGATCTGCAGTTCGATCATGATGTGGGCGATCTACTCCACCTATCTCCACACCCGGCTCTACGCCAACAAGCCAGCGATGTGGTATTTCTCCGCGCTCCTCGGCATCCTCTGCTTCGCGGCGATGATCTTCACCTTTCTGGCCTCGTTCTTCTTCCCGGGCGAGCACACCTTTCAATAGGAAACAAGGAGACGAGATGCAGAAAAAAGCCTCCTACGACTTCTACCTGATCCTGGCCACCACCGTGGTCCTGGCGCTGATCTCGGCGATCTGCGTCTGGGGGATGTTCTACTT
>JBHEOZ010000051.1:0-9333 GCA_046260555.1 Desulfurivibrionaceae bacterium | reverse complement strand
CTTCGGCAGCGCCCGCCTCAGCTTCGAGAAAAAAGGCTACTGGTCGCGGGTCGGCTCCTCCCTGATCCACCTCGGCCTGGTCCTGTTCATTCTGGACCTCTTTTTTCACCGCCAACAGACCTTGCATCTCCTGCTCTTCTGGGTCACCACCGGCGCCTCCGTCCTGGGCATGACCTTCTGCTTCTACGCGGAACCGATTGCCGACCTGGTCAGGCAAAAGTGGCCGACCCGCTTTTCCCGAGCTTCGGCCCCGGATCGGCGCATGGAGTAAATATCAACCGGCTCAGATCCCAGGCAGGCAGGCGGGAACTCTTCGACCCGAATGAAACCCGCAACGTCTTTCATCTGAACTCAGTCGTTGAGGTCGTCAGATTCACCAAGCAGGTCTGGGGCTTGACCATGTTTGCTTACCCGGCCAAGGCGGAGTTCAATCGGGTGGTACCGAAGATCAAGATTTACGCCAACGCCAAACCATCAAAAAGGGTCAAGACGCTGTTCGTCGCCCAGGTAGAGGAGATTGAAGGAAAAACAATTTAACCGCAAAGTAGAGCTGAATGCCCAACTCCTGGCGCTTCAAGGGCGATTACAGGAGTTGCAATGACCCTCCATCGCCTCTACTGGACCGAGACGTTCTTCGTTGAACGGTTGACACTGCTCAACACTCGCCGGACGTTGTCGTGGAAGGTATCGATCACCATGGATACCCCTTTCTGCCTGGAGGCGGTTGAAGAAGCGATCTCACTTTATGGAACTCCTGAAATCATGAACACTGACCAGGGCAGCCAATTTACTTCTCAGTCGTTTACCGGACTTATGAAGGAGTATGAGGTCAAGATCAGTATGGATGGGAAAGGTTCTTGGCGGGACAATGTTTTCATCGAACGCTTATGGCGATCAGTCACGGCTGAAAGGCCGGCGTCCTTATTTCCTATTCAGAAAATCAGCGCTTGTTGAACCCTGTAAAAATTCAGTTTTTCAGGGCAACACTGACCATCCGGCCGGCATCGTCGCGAAACCTGAGTTCACCCTCGACCTCGCCTTTGGCCAGCGGCCGACCGAGCTCAAAAGAAACGGTCATCTTGCCGGGGTTCGGTTTGTTGAGCAGCCATTTCGCCACTCCGCCGGCCGGATCGTATGTTTTCAACTTCGGCTTCGAATCGGTCACCTTGACCCCCTGGGGCAGGTTCTGGATAACGATCACCAGCGCTGGCGGCGGGGAGCCGACCTCAATCTCTATTTCTATCCTCTCCCCGGCCCCTTGCAGGTAGCGGCCGGAAACCAGTTCTTCGGCCCCGGACGGAGAAGGGTCCAACAAGAATCCTGTAAGCAAAACCGCAAAAAACAATCGATAGAAATTCATGGTCTCCTCTCTTGTAAAGTTCATGGCATAATCTCGTAACGTCCGGCCTCGCCGTTCCAAACATAGCCTTCCGCAGCCCAGATCTGATCGACCAGATCCCGGTTAAAATCGAAATCCGCGATGGGGCTGAAAAGATCGTAGACCCTCAGGATCTCCTCGTCGTCGATCCGCTGGTCCCGGTTGCGGTCGGCCCAGTGAAATTCATCGACCCGCAAGCGGTTATCGCCGCCGAGATCGGGCGAGGAGCCGGTCATCGGTCCGGCCAGGATTCGGCCGGAGAAGAGCAGTTCGCCTTTTTCCGAGGCCAGGGGGGCCTCGACCAGATAGGCAAAAAACTGCTTATCCCCCTCCAGCCGGGAAACCCATTTGACCTGCCCTTGGGATTTGTCGACGGAGGTGAAGTTGGGCACCGCCGCCAGCAGCTCGGAACCGGCAGGCAGATTTTCCTTGAGGAGCAGGGAGAAAGAGACCGGCTCGGAGGCTTCGACCCGGATCAGGACCGGAAAAGGCTGACCGGCGGGGACGTGGGGCGGCAGAATGCGGACCCCGTTAACCTTGGCCGGGGGCGGGGCAGAACTTGAATAATAACGGACCACCTGTAAAACCACGAGCACCAAGGCAACCAGGAGAATCACCGAAAGATGGCGCTTCAGGCGGGGCGGCAGGGCCGGCTTGTCCGGCGGGCCGGGAGGAACGGATTCATCCGAACCGGGTTCGCCTTCCCCCTCCGCTCCGGAATCGAGAATTTCGGTCAGTTCCACCTCAAGGGCGGCGGCCAGCTTTTCGGCGTTTTCCCGCATGATTGAGGGATAGCGACGGTTTTCCCAGCGGGAGATGGTGTCGGTGGTCACCCCGACGGAGGTGGCCATATAGAGCTGGGTCAAGCCTTGCCGTTCGCGAAGCTCCTTGACCCTGGCCCCGTCGATCCGGACCATTATTCTATTATAGTGCTCGTCGTCGTTCATCAGCCGATCCCCTGTGTTTCATCCCATCCGATTGCAAATCCTAATAGTAATTAGGCCGGAATGGCAACAGAAAATCCAGCCGGCGCCTAGAAAAAATCAGCTCGTGCCAAAATTGTCAAACGGCCAACCGGTTGAAATCATTAACATGTCGGGTAGACATCACCCGATGTCACCTTTTTAGGATCTCTTTTTAAGCCTACCATGAAGACAACAGAAGGGGAAAATCCCCTTTTAACCATCCATTCCAAGGAGGAGAAAAAATGAAGAGCAAAGCAAGCATCGCCGCGATAATCACCACAGTTGTAGGTCTTGCCCTGGGAATCACCGCGGTCCAGGCCGAGGATCCGCTCAAGGCCCCGACCGAACCGATCACGATCGACGGCAAAAAACCTGTACAGTTCGACCATGCCGTCCATCAAGAACTGGGGGTTGACTGCGCCGAATGCCATCATGACGGGGAGCACAACCCCCGCACCGCCGAGAACATTGCCGCCCTGTCGGACAGCGAAGTCCTGCAGTGCGCCACCTGCCATAACGAGGAATTCGCCAATCCGGAGTTGCAGAACCGGAAAACCATTTTCCACGCCAACTGCCGGGAGTGCCATCAAGAGGGTGTCAATGGCAAAAAAGGTCCGACCAAATGCAGCGATTGCCATGTCAAGAAAGCCAGAAAAGCAATTGAAGGCTGCTAGACAGAGGTCCGGCCCGAAACCGGTATGCCGGGAAAAGACAACGCGGATACTTTGGATACGCGGGTACTTTCGGCCAAAAAGACCCTTTCTTACAGACACCAGCTAATCCTTCCCGCCAAGGGGACCGATGGTGGTTTCCAAACCAGGCAGGCGGTTAAGGCTCCATTTCAGGAGTTTTAACCGCCTTTTCTTTGCCATATCAGCAAATAGGTTTATTATAATAACCCGAACTATAATCAATTTTCGGGATATGATAGTGGCCAGAAAAAAGAAAACCGTCCCCAGGCTCGACCGGGAAAACCTCTATACGGCCTTCGGGGCCGAGCCGGAAAAAAGCCCGGGCTTTTCCGAAGAACTGGAAAAAGACCTGGCCCGCAAGGATATAAAAGCGATTCTCAGGGAAAAAGGCGGAGAGGAAAAACCCCTCTCCGACCGGGAAAAACTGAAATCGTACCCGCCTCCCCAGGAAGAACTCGATCTGCATGGCCATACCGGCAGCGAGGCGGAAAGAAAAACCATGAATTTTCTCCGCCAGGCCGTCGCCCTGAACTTCCGCACCGTCCGGATCATCACCGGCAAGGGGCTCCATTCGAACGGCCCCGCCGTGCTTCCCGATTTGGTCGAAACCCTGCTGAAAGAGTTACAGACCGAAAAACTGATCTTCGCCTACGCCTGGGGAAAAAGGGAAAAACACCGGAGCGGCGCGGTAGTCGTCTATCTCCCTTTTCCGTAACTATCCAGCTTGATGCTAAAAACCACATAAAGGCAACCGCCGCGGTGGCGCGGAAGGTGCAAGTGCACATGAGCAGGCCGACTAATCTCAGGGTTAACTGTCCAGCAGTAGTGCAGATGCAAGGAAGAGGCCTGCGAAGTGTGCTGGTGCACATGAGCAGGCCGGTGACGCCGCAGATGCGCTGCTGCCGGCCAGTTAACTAGTGTCTGTCTGGAAATGAGGATTTTTGTCCGAGAACGAGAAGCAAGGATGTTGGAAAAGCGCAGCGTACTTGAGTACGTGAGCACTTTCCAACTCCGCGGCGACGAAGTTATCGGGCAAAAAGACCATTTCCGGACAGGCACTAACTAAAGTAACTTGTCAGGTCTTTAAATGCTGTAAATATTTTAGAAAACAGTTCCGTTTGGTTTTTATGGAACCGGATATAAAGCCAGCAAGTTCCACAATCTGAAATCGCCGGCTTTCTCCATGTCAGCAGGGGTTCTTGACATATCCCTGAATCCGTGCGGCTCTTAAAGGAGATCTTGATCTTCCTGCTGACCTTGCCTGGCATTCATCTGATCTACAACGGCCTACTGAGGGCCGGGTCTGAAAATCGCACTGGAGCTAGCGCCGGCTCATTTCCAGATGATCAGCCCCGCCGGCTAATATTCTGAAAATCAAATCGCGGCAGGTAGTCAGGATGGAGACATGGTCGTCCGCGGGGAACTCGAGGTAGGTGATCCTGGTGGGATCGAGCGCGGCCAGTTCACGGCCCATGTCGACCGGCAGCAAAGCGTCTTTGCCGCCGTGCATAATGGTTATTTGAGGCGGCTGCTCCCTCAGGAGGAGCTGCCGGATAATTGCCCGGTTATCCATCTGGGCGGGAAGCAGCACCGACAGGAGAAAAAACTTTTCGGCGACCGCGTTGCGGAGAGTTGTGAAGGGGGCGATCAGGACGATTCTTTTTACTTGATGACGGCCTGCGAACTGCAGGGCGGCTCCGGTCCCGAAAGAATGGCCCATAAGGTGGTATTCCGCTTCCAGTTTATTTACCTCGAAATGCTCGGCCAGGGCCTGTAGCGCGCCTTCGCTGCTAAGATAACTCTCTTTCGGATGCATGGAGCCCTCGGAAAGCCCCTGGCCGGGATAATCGATCAACAGATAGCCGGTTTCCCGGCAATCCTCCGGTTTAATAAAGCGCAGCCATCCCAGGGCGACGGACTTTATCCCCGGATAAAGAATAGCGATTTGGGCGGGCGGCCGCTCCGGTTCTTGAGCGGGCGGGATGTAAAATGCGACCTGGCGGCCATTGGCAGTGGTAAATTCGAGCTGGATGTTCCCGGGCCGTTCACGAAACTTCTCGAGCAGGGCGGGCTCATAGGGAATTTGCCTTAAACAGCCGGTCAGGGCCACGAGTAATATAAGGGTGTATGGGAAATTCCGCTTCATCATTAGTCCGCCTTGCTGGAAGAAGATACCATGCTTTATTTAACGATAAGTGGAAACACCGGGTCAAACAAATTTCCTGAATCGGTGAGCGTTCGAGAACGGGTCGGATGCAAGGCGGCGGCGATGTTGATTATGATGTTTGAAAAAAGCTTGACGATTTTTTTCTAAAGATGGGATGGTTTATTGTATGGAGGCAAGGAAATGGCGCCCGAACCGGGCGCCCCGATAAGCAAGGCGGAATAACGTCATGGCCCGCGGGTCAAATCTTATTCAATTAACCAAAGGAGCTCATTATGAAGGGAAAAATGTTCATTCTGGCAACGGCATTGGTAGTGGCGGGATCTCTCTCCCTCGCCTATGCGGCGGACATCGACAATGGGAAGGCTCTGTTCGAAAGCCCCACCTTTGGCGGCGGCACCACCGGTAAAACCTGCATGACCTGTCACCCGGGCGGGGAAGGCCTGGGCAACGATCTGTTTGAGCGTGAAGAGATTACCATCATGGGAATGAAAAAAAACAGGGTCGAGGAGGTCGTCAACGTCTGCATTGAAAACCCCATGGGAGGAAGCGCCATTGACACGGAAAGCGAGGAGATGCAGGATGTGGTCGCCTACATGAAAACCCTGGTCGACAAAAAGGGCAAGAAAAAAACCAGGAGGAAAATCGAAGGCTGCTGATCCCGGAAAATCATGAAGACCCGGATCCCGGCCCGGACGGGATACAGCTCCGGATAAACAGTATCTGGCCCCCTATGACGGCCCGAATATTCTCTTTTTCGCGGCCTGGCCCATGCTGGTGGCCTGCCTAGCCCTCTATCTGCTGCGGGACCGGGATCTCATGCTGACTCTCGGCAAATAACCATCCGCCGAAAGTTTGGATTTATCCCGTAAAAAGTTAAAATTGACCGCTTCGGGCGGTCCGACGAACGATGGGCCCGCGGACCAGGGAAAATAAAGGATGGGGGGCCGCCAGGTGGATGTATAAAAAAATCAGTGACTACGGCATAATCGGCAACCTGCGGACCATTGCCTTGATCGGCCTGGACGGCTCCTGTGACTGGTTCTGTTTCCCTTTCATTGACTCGCCCTTTGTCTTTGGCGCCCTGCTCGATGACGCCAAGGGGGGAAGATTTCTGGTGGGGCCGGCGGGGGATTTCGACTCGACCGCCCGTTACGAGCCGGGAACAAATGTCCTGGTCACCCGCTTTCGGACCCGAAGCGGAATCCTCCGGCTGACCGACTTCATGCATATCCCCCCCACCGGTCACGAAGAAAAAGAGGCGGATCATCTTCTCTTTTACCGGCATGTCCTGGTGGAAAGGGGAGAAATCGATTTGCAGCTCCTTTTCCAACCCCGCTTTGACTATGCCCGTCGGGAGCCGGTGCTCAGTCCGGTTGCCGGCGGGGTCCTGGCCACTGCGGACCGGTGGAGCATGGCCCTGACCGCTACCCTCGAAATGGAGATTGATCAAGGCGAGGCAAAAGGGGCCTGGCCGATGAGCGCCGGCGATGAAGCATGGTTCAAGCTGGCGTCCCGCGGCGGCCGGGAAGAGGAGGGCAGTTTCTGTCGCGATGAGGATCTGGATGCCCTTAGCCGGGTCGAATGCGGCCGGGCCCTGGATGAAACCCGGGATTTCTGGCAGGACTGGCTGGCGCGCAGCGAGACCGGCCGTTCCGTTTCCCTGGATTCCTTTGGGGAGATGGTGGAGCGCTCCGCCCTGGTCCTGAAGCTCCTCTATTTTGATCCGACCGGAACGATGGCCGCGGCGGCAACCACCTCCCTGCCCGAGGAAATCGGCGGGCTCCGCAACTGGGACTATCGCGACGGCTATAAGGGCTCCCGCCCGGTCCGGATCGGCAACGCGGCCTCGGGGCAGCGGCAGATGGACATCTATGGCGAAATGCTGGAGGCGGCGGCCAAGCTTTCCGATTACGTCGGGAAAATAGACATCAAACTGTGGCCCGCCTTACGGGGCATCTGCGATTATGTGATCGAGCACTGGCAGGAGCCCGATTATGGAATCTGGGAAGCCAGGGAAGGTCCGCGTCATTATGTCTACTCCAAGGTAATGTGCTGGGTCGCCCTGGACCGGGGGCTGATCATTGCCGAACGCTACGGCTTTCCCGCCGATCTTGCGGGCTGGCGCCGGGTGCGGGAAAAAATCCGCCGGGAAGTGCTGGACCGGGGGTATTGCCGGGAGCGGCAGGCGTTTGTCCAGCATTACGACGGCAAGGATCTTGATGCCAGCAACCTGCTCCTGCCCCTCCTCGGTTTTCTGCCCTTCGATGACCCGCGGATAATTAGCACCATCGAAGCGATCCAGGATTCCCTCGGCCGGCAGGGCTTGCTGTACCGATACCGGGCGCCAGACGGGGTCGAGGGCGACGAAGGCGCCTTTTTGTTGTGTACCTTCTGGCTGGTGGATTGCCTGATCGGCCTGGGCCGGCTGCACGAGGCGGAGAATCTCTTGGCCCGGCTGGAGCGGACCGCCAATCATCTGGGCCTTTTCGCCGAGGAATATGATCTCCGCTGGCGGGAGCCCCTGGGAAATTTTCCCCAGGCTTTCACCCATATCGGCTACATCAACAGCGTCATCCGTCTTTTGCACGCCCGGGAAAAGGAGAGCATCAGCGGCGGCGAAGGGCAAAAGAGTCCGGGGCTTAAGGACTCGCTTAAGCGAAAACTGCTGGCCCCGAAAAACATTCTCAACGACGGCCCGCCCGATGGCAATATGGCCTCCGACGCTATCGGCACGGAGCTCAAAACGACCATGAATCTTTTACGGGGGGCCTTTTTCGAGCAAGAGCGGGTCGCCTATGAGCAGATGAAACACGCCGAGCTCTACCAGCGCTTTCTGCGGCTGACCTACAATCTGAAAAATTTTGATCCCGCTGCTTTGCCGAACCGGGCGGCAAGAACCGCTTTCTGGATAAACCTTTATAACGTGATTGTCATCCACGGCGTCATCGAGCTCAATATAAGGGATTCGGTCAAGGAAGTGCGCAGCTTTTTCACCAGAATCGCCTATGCGATCGGGGGCCATGAATTCACCGCCAACGATATCGAACACGGCATCCTACGCGGCAACCGCAAGCCCCCGAATTCCCTGTTTCGGGTCTTCGGCGATGCCGATCCCCGCCGGCAATTCAGCATCGAGGAAGTAGATCCCCGCATTCATTTCGCCCTGGTCTGCGCTTCCCGCTCCTGTCCGCCCATTGAGGTCTATACCCCGGATAATCTTGACAACGAGCTCGAAATTGCCGGCCATACCTTTGTCAACGGCGGAGGCGTGAAGGTCGATGTCGACCGGAAAAGGGTCCGGCTGTCCCGGATTTTTGCCTGGTACGAGAAGGACTTTGGCGAGGATATCCAGGCACGGCTGAAATTCGCCGGCGCCTTTCTTTACGACCAGCGAACCAAGGATCTCCTGATCAACCACGGCAAGGAATGCCGGGTCGCATACCAGGATTATAACTGGAGCTTAAATAGAAAGGAATAGAGAGAAAATTAAACGGGCCAAAGCGATTTCCCGGGGATCGTGCCGGGAGGCCGACTGAGGCCATATGTGGTATACTCGGAAAACCGCCGGCCCCCGCATAAATCAACCGGGCAGTGTTCACTGTTATCCTTTTTTGTTTGAAATGCAAATATCTTGACATTCAAGCTATATCCCGGTAGCGTCTATCCCCGCTGCACCAAATTTAACTTGCCGGCCAAGATTTAAACTTCCTGGAAAAGGCGGCGGGTGATTTCGATAAACCCGCGAAAACTAAAAAACCGGAATTGCCCAACAGAGCATATGGGATACAGCCGGTCGTTCCGCGACTTCACCGAGAGGTTCAGAATGCACAGTCATTCCCTTGAAACCTGGCGGCACCGCCATGATTTTACCGTTATCCGGAAGCACGGCGAGAAACGGACCCGGCAGGTGCTGATCATCACCGCCATCACCATGGTTTTCGAAATTGCCGCGGGCATGGCTTACGGTTCGATGGCCCTGCTGGCCGATGGCTGGCACATGGGCACCCATGTGGCAGCCTTCATGATCACCATCTTTGCCTATCGTTATGCCAGGAAACATGTCCGCAATAAGGACTTTTCCTTTGGTACCGGCAAGGTCAGCGTGCTCGGAGGCTTTGCCAGTGCCATTGC
>JBHEOZ010000050.1:6155-9939 GCA_046260555.1 Desulfurivibrionaceae bacterium | reverse complement strand
CCATGACATTGTCGATATCATGGGTAATATCAAGTTTGACCGGTTCCACCCCGGGGATGACGGGCAAAACCCAGCGGAAAACCCACTCCGCCCCCTCTTTGAGCCGGAAAGCCCCTTTATCGTCCTGGGCTCGGTGCGTAAGGAGGAAGAAGAAGATCTGGAAGAACTGCTCCGCGAGCTGGGACAAAGAAACCCCCGGGCTATTATCGCTCTTTTCCCCAGACACATGCACCGCCTGAGTCACTGGCAAAAAACCCTGACCCGGTTGGGCCTGCAATGGCAATTGCGTTCCGCGACAACCGGCCCGGTTAAGCTGGGAACTATAATTCTCTGGGACGCCATGGGTGAATTGTCCCAGGCCTATGAGCTTGCCTGGGCCGCTTTTGTCGGCGGCAGCCTGGCGCCGCTCGGCGGCCAGAACTTTCTGGAACCGCTGAGTTGCGGCCTCCGTCCCGTTATCGGGCCTTACTGGGATGAATTTTCCTGGGTAGGCAGGGAAATCATTGACCGAAAGCTTGTATTCGAGGCAAAAGACCGGCGGGAGGTGGCGGAATATCTTCTGGAAAACATTCGCACTCCCCCGCGGAGGGCGGAAACCCGCCAGGCCTTGCAAGCCTACATCCGAAACCGGCAGGGAGGAACAAGCAAGGCCTGCAAGCTTATCATTGACTCACTTTTTCAATAACCTGAATCCGTGACGACTATGGCTTTTATACCCCTATCGACCTGTAATCAGACGATCTCTTTTTCAGTAATAATAGTTTTTACTGATTGCGTTAGCAAAACTTACCGATTAAATCATTACGCGAGAAGATTAACAATCGTAAATATGCAACTAACTGAAAACACCTGATTGCTTCGCCGCAACGCTTCTCGCAATGACATGAACAAACGGGGTCGCCCCCTCCGCCTACCTGATGAGACCCGAGACCACCTTGTCCCGGTTCCGTATTGTATGGTTATGAAATTTTCCGCTGATTTTCTCCTAGTTCTGCTTATCACTCTTTTTGCGGCCGCGCCGCTTTCGGCCCGAGCTCTTCCCTCCGAAGCGACGGAATCCACTGCCCCGGCCAATCGACCTGAAGAAAAATGGGGGATCGGCTTCGGGTTCAGGGTCGCCTCAAACGCCTATGCGGCCGGGGATTCGGTTCTGGAAGACGTCTTCCCCCTGCTCTATTACGACAGCTCCTATTTCTACCTGGACGGCCTGGAGGCAGGCATCAAACTGCGCGACGAAAATGAGTGGCGCCTGAACCTCTTGGCCCGGTGGCGTTTTATCGATATGCCGGAAGAGTACAACAGCCGGGTGGATAGCGATGTACTGGACTGGGGCCTCGGCTTTCGCTATCAACCGGACCGGGACCCCCTCTATTTTGAAGTTGACCTACTGGCCGACGAGAGGCAGCGGCTTTCATCTATCCTGAAGTCAGGCCTTGAGGTTGCCGGCGCCAGGCTGGAGTGGGATCCCTATGTGGCCCTGCGCCTGAAAAGTTCGCGGTTCAACGATTACTATTATGGCCTGTCCCGGGACAGTATCGGCTCGGGCACCGATATATCCCTGGGCCTTGAAGGGCGCTACTACCTGGGCGGCGACCTCTATCTCCAGGGCTCCCTGGCCCTGACCTGGCTTGACCGGGCCGCCCGCGATTCGATTTTTGTCGAGGAGTCAATCCAGAATAACATCGCTTTCGGCCTGCTCTACCAGAAGGGCCGGCAGCGGCCCCTTAAATCTTCGATTACCGCCAAGCCCTACCTGCGCCTGGTCCATGGATGGGCGACACCATCCCACACCCAGGACATCGTCACCTTTCAGCACCGGGAGGATGACAGGGACAACAAACTGCTCTCCATTTTCTATGGCCACCCCCTGTCGGATGAATTGCTCGGCCTGCCTCTGGCCACATACCTGACCCCCGGTTATGTGTGGCACTGGCATTCCGATGTGCAGGATTCCGGCCAGGAATTTGTCCTGGCCATCAAGAGTTACTACACCTTTGCCTGGCCCAGTCAGTGGCGGGTCGGCCTGGGGACGGGCTTTTCGTATGCCTCCAGGATTTCTTATATCGAAGAGTTGGAAATGGCCAAAAAAGGTTACGAGGATGTAAAATGGCTCCTCTACCTGGATTTTTCCATGGAGATGAACCTGGGCAAACTTCTCCGCCTCGACGCCATGGACGATATCTGGCTCGGCTACTCCCTCCACCACCGCTCCGGCATCTTCGGCACCTCCTCGCTGTTCGGACGCATCAAAGGCGGCAGCAACTACAATACGATCTCCCTGCAGTATCATTTCTGAACAATTCCGGGAACGAAGAGGGGGCTTTATTTTCAGGAGAGATTTGATCTCCCGCGAAAAGGAGAAAATAATAAGGGCAGGAACACCATAACGGCGCCCTGCCCGGGGAAAGGAAACGCGGAATAATTCCGGTTAAGGGTTATTCCACTTTCTGGTCGTAACGGTCTTGATAGTACTGTTTCATGGCATCGACTTTTTGCGGATCGAAGCCCTCGACGAACCAGACGTGCCTCGGGTCGCTCTTGATGTACTTGTCGATAATCTCATCATACACCTCGGGTTTACCGGCTTTTTTACTGGCCTCTTCGGCCTCGTGCAGGAACTCGGTGTAGAAGTTCTTGGCCACGTCATAGATCCCGTGCCACCAGGCATAGTCCGGACCGGACATCGCCGCGCCGTGCCGGGCCCGGCGACCCTCATGATGCCAGAGTTCCCAGTAGATCCAGTCGATCTTCTCATCGAAATTGGCCTTGCTGATCACCCCCCTGTCCATGAGCAGGCTGCGGATTTCCTTGGCCGGGATGGCGAATTTATCGTTGTAGAGATCGATGAAGTTATCCAGCTGGTCGTAGAAGCCCTGGACAAACCCGGCGATGTGGCAGGAAGAACAGACATCCTTCATGTTGACCAGCTTCATCTGCCAGTCATCGGTCCTCTTCGAGATCGGCGCCCGCAGATCCCAGCTCAGCCGGTCGCCGACATCATGGGTAACCGGCTGGTTCCTGGAGGCGCTGATATGGCAGCTGGCGCAGGTCGGCGCGTCGTAATAGTCCTCGCCGGCCACCCATTTCGGCCGGTCCATGTTAAGCTCGTGCTCATATGCCCGGTAGAGGATGCCGTGCTTGGACTCTTCATAGACCTCTTTCTGGGGATGGTCCGGACCGAGATGGCATTTGCCGCAGACTTCGGGTTTTCGGGCCTGCTCCTTGCTGAACCGATGCCGGGTATGGCAGGCGGAGCAGGTGCCCTTGGAACCGTCCGGATTGACCCGGCCAATCGAGGGTGCCGTCTTCGTTAACCTTGACGATCGAGCCGTGACACTGACGACAACCCACCGCCACCGCGGGCTCGCCGCCGATGGTCTGCCCGAGCAACCCGTCCTGGGTGTTCAGGATATCGCCGGCCTTGGCATGATGACTGGCCTCCTGCTCGGCGGTCTCCCTGGGATGGCATTGACCGCAATCCTTCGGGGAGACAATGGTCGCCACCAGAAAGCCGTTATGATCACGGGCATCGGCCTCGCCTTTTTCGGCCTTATGACATTCGTAACAACCTACCCCGGACTGCCAGTGGGAACTGGACTGCCACTGGCTGATCAGCCCCGGCATCTGTTCCAGATGGCATTCCAGACACTCCTTGGTTTGATCTGAAATCGCCGCCCCGGCAAATCCGGCCCAGCCGAATATCACCATGCACCCCGCAAGAATTTTTAATAATCGCTTCATTTTTCTCCTCCTTCATCCACTTTGATTGACGAAACTCTTTCCC
>JBHEOZ010000050.1:0-6145 GCA_046260555.1 Desulfurivibrionaceae bacterium | reverse complement strand
AGCTCACTCTCTCCGACGGGGCGCTGAACTGCCTGCTAAACTATAATTTTCCCGGCAATATCAGGGAACTGCGCAATATTATCGAACGCGCCTCGGTGCTGACCCGCTCACCGGTCATCGATGTGCTTGAACTGCCCTGCGATCTTACCGGCAACGGGTCAGAATTGGTTGACGACCCGGCCTGCACCCTGGCCGAAGCGGTGGCCAGGGCCGAAAAGAACTGCATCCGGAAGGCCCTCGGCCGAAGCGGCGGCAACAAGACCGAGGCCGCCGATTTACTGGGAATCAGCCGCAAAAACCTCTGGGAGAAGATGAAACTCCACGGCCTGAAGCTTTGATGGCGTCGCCATTCTGTGACTTTGAGTTACCCTCTGCGACAATTTGCCACATTCCGGAAGTGAAATTGTTATGCTATAAAGTAATTACCATTTGTGGTGTTCATGCTTTCCTGCAATGGATTTGTTGTTTGCCGCCTCTCCCGGCTGACCCCTCCGGGAGAGGCGGCATCGGCATTTCGTAACCCGACGGACCACCGCTTAACCTCCATTTCTCACCAGAACCCTGCCAACAACCGGAACAATCAAAAAATCAAGGAGAACTCAAATGAAACCTCTCAGGGATTTTGCAAAACCGGCTTTCTCAAAAAAACTACTGGCCCTTACCCTGGTCATCATGGTCATGGCGCTCAGCCCGGTATCAAGCTCGGCCGATCAACCCGGCCCGGTGACGATCACCGATGAGATGTCCTGCGGAGTCTGCGGCATGTACCCCGCAAAATTCGTGGAATGGCAGACCCAGATCATCTTCACCGACGGCGAGATGGTTCCCTTTGACGGCGGCAAGGACATGTTCAAATTTATCCATAATATGGCGGCATACGACGCCGACCATTCCAGAGACGACATCGCCGCGATCTGGGTCAGGGAATTCACCACCGGCAGCTGGCTGGACGGCAGAAAGGCGACCTATGTGGTCGGCAGCAAGATCATGGGACCGATGGGCCGGGAACTGATTCCCTTCGAGGACGGTGAAAGCGCCGAAGATTTCCGGAAGACCAATGACGGCACGATCAAACATTTCTCCGAGATCTCCATGGCCGACATCAAGAAACTGGGCATGGGCGGCATGAAAATGAAGGGCAAGATGCCGGGAAAGATGTAGTTTTTTTATCCAAACAACTTACCCCAATCAATCGCGACCACCTAATAAATGACCGAAACCTTCACAACCTCCCCTACCCGCGATTCAACGACTTCCCGGATAGCCTTCTCCTGGCTTCTGAAACTGCGCTGGGGCGCCGTAATCTGCCAACTCCTGATCATCCTCGCCGTAGGCCTGGTCTTTGACATCGACATTCCGATCCCGATCCTGCTGGCCGTGATTTTCTTTCAGATCTGCAGCAATTTTTATTTCCATCGTCTTAAAAACAAACAGGCCTCGATCAGACCATTGATATTCGGCCTGATTATGGCCTGGGACATAATCCAGCTCACCGTGCTGATCTACTTCAGCGGCGGACCGATGAATCCCTTCACCTTCATCTATCTGGTCCACGTCGCCCTGGGCGCCATCCTCATGGGACAGAGATGGGCCTGGGGACTTAACCTGCTGGCCATAACCTGCTATGCCCTGCTTTTCCTTCTGCCTCCCGCCCCGGATTTCAACCAGGGGCTGGTTGCCGCTTCCGCCGTATCCCCCTGTTTCGAAGATAGCGGCATGGGCCTGCATCTCCAGGGAATGTGGGCGGCCTTTACCCTCACCGCCATGTTCATCGTTTTCTTCGTCAGCCGGATCGGCAAGGCCATTGAAGGACACCAGCAGACCCTGGCCAGTCTGGAAAAGGAGCGGCAGCGCAGCGAAAAAATGGCGGCCCTGGCCACCCTCGCGGCCGGGGCCGCCCATGAATTTTCGACGCCGCTGGCAACCATCGCCATCGCCGCCGGCGAGATGACCCATCACCTTGATGAGGCGGGCAGAGACCCGGAACTCCGGGAAGATGCCGCTCTGATCGGGAAAGAGGTAAAGAAATGCCGCGATATCCTCCGGCAGTTGGCGGCGGATGCCGGCGAACATCTGGGCGAATCTTTTGTCACAGTCACCCCGGCCGATTTTCTTGACAAAGTCGTCAGGGAATTCAAGAATGAAACAGGCAGGGAGATATCCTTCGAGCTTGATCCGGAGACCGGTCCGATCCTGATCCCGCTTCAATCCTGGCTGCGCGCCGTCAAGGGGCTGCTGAAAAACGCCCTTGACGCCTGTCCGGAGGGAAATATCCATGGCCGGCTTTTTTCGGACCGGGAATATCTTGCCGTTACCGTTGCCGACGAGGGGCCGGGGATGAGCCAGGAGGAGATGGCCCGGGCCGCCGAACCTTTTTTCACCACCAAGGAGCCGGGCAAGGGCCTCGGCCTCGGCCTGTTTCTGGCCAGAACCCTGGCCGAACGCTTCGGCGGCGATCTGCTGATCGAATCCGCCCCCGGCCGGGGAACGGAAGTAACCTTCCGGGTGAAACTCGCGAGGATTGCGCCGTGACGGAAACCGCGTTAAACACAGCAGAAACCATTCTTATCGTCGACGACGAAGAAGATTTCCGGGAGCGCCTCGGCCGCGCTCTGACCAGAAGGGGATACGGGATTCATCAGGCGGGCGGCTACGATGAGGCGATCGAGGTTATCAGGGAACACCGGCCGGACAGGGGAATTTTCGATCTGCGGATGCCGGGCCGTTCCGGCCTGGAACTGGTCAAGGCGGCCCTCGAGCTTAATCCGGAAATGAAGATCGTGGTCCTCACCGGCTACGGCAGCATCGCCACCGCCACCGAGGCGATCAGGCTGGGCGCCCTTAATTATCTGGCCAAGCCGGCCGATGCCGAGGAAATCCTCGCCGCCTTCACGAAAGAACGGGAAATGGCGGCGGCCCCGCCCCGGCCCGGGGAAGTGATCGAAACCCCCTCCCTGGCCCGGGTCGAATGGGAACATATCAACCGGGTCTTGAACGATTGCCGGGGCAACATTTCGGCGGCGGCCAAGCGGCTGAACATCCACCGCCGCACCCTGCAGCGCAAACTCATGAAGTTCCCGCCCTTTCAGTAAAGCGCCATCTCGCCCGGTCGTGCCGGGGATCTTGATTTTCGCTTCCCCCTCAGTTACTATAGCTGCCTTGCGAGTCAGCTAGTGCCTGTCCATAAATGGTCTTTTTGCCCGATAACTTCGTCGCCGCGGAGTTGGAAAGTGCTCACGTACTAAAGTACGCTGCGCTTTTCCAACATCCTTGCTTCTCGTTCTCGGACAAAAATCCTCATTCCTGGACAGACACCGGTTAATCTGGATTTTCACCAAGCCCTTCTCAAGGAATACAAAAAAATGATCACCCTGCTTGATTACGGCGCCGGCAACGTCCGCAGCGTCAGAAACGCCATCAAGGAACTGGGCTTCGAGGTAAAAGACGTTGCCTCACCCGAGGATATTCTCCGGGCCGACAAGCTGATTTTCCCCGGTGTCGGCAATTTCATCACCGCCATCCAGCGTTTGAACGAGCTCGATTACATCGAGCCTCTGCTCGAATATCTCCGGGGTGACCGGCCGTTCATGGGCATCTGTCTGGGCTTGCAGACCCTTTTCGAAGGCAGCGAGGAATCACCCGGCGTCCCTGGCCTAGGCTTGATCCCCGGCATGGTCGGCAGGTTTGACGACAGCCGCGGATCGGTGCCGCAGATCGGCTGGAACGGGATCAATATCCGCAAGGAGTCCCCCCTTTTCGACAACTACCGCGACGAGAAGTTCTACTTCGTCCATTCCTACCGGGCCGTCGCCACTCCCGAAAACCGCGACTGGCTGCTAAGCACTACCGATTACGGCGAGGAGTTCATCAGCAGCGTCCAGAAAGGCAATGTCATCGCCTGCCAGTTCCACCCGGAAAAAAGCGGCCTGGCCGGCCTGAATATCTTCAAAAACTTCCTCGGCGCCAGGGATCTGGCGGTTAAATCGGCTGGAGCAGCGCGGCAGGTGAAGACGAAAACCCGGCTGGCCAAAAGAATCATCGCCTGCCTCGACGTCCGCGCCAACGACGCCGGCGACCTGGTTGTGACCAAGGGCGACCAGTACGATGTCCGGGAAAAGGGCGAGGTCCGAAACCTCGGCAAACCGGTCGAGCTGGCCCGCCGCTACTATGAGGAAGGCGCCGACGAGATCACCTTTCTGAACATCACCGCCTTCCGCGACTTCCCGTTAAGGGACCAGCCGATGATCGAGGTCCTGCGCCGCACCTCGGAAAACGTTTTCGTACCATTGACCATCGGTGGCGGGATCAGAAACTATACCGGTTCCGACGGGGTATTTTATTCGTCCCTCGATGTGGCCGCCGAGTATTTCCGCTCCGGGGCCGACAAGATCTCGATCGGCAGCGACGCCGTCCACACCGTCGAAGAGTACCTGAAAACCGGCAAAAAAACCGGAATGAGCTCCCTGGAGCAGATCTCCCGGGTCTACGGCAACCAGGCGGTGGTGGTCTCGGTCGATCCCCGCCGGATCTACGTCAACTCCCCGGAAGAGACCGATCATTACACGATCAGGACCGCCGCCCCGGGTCCGAATGGCGAGGAGTACTGCTGGTACCAGTGCACCGTCAAGGGCGGCCGGGAGGGGCGCGACCTCGACGTGGTCCAGCTGGTCCGAACCTGCCAGGAACTTGGGGCCGGAGAGGTTCTCCTGAACTGCATGGACCGGGACGGCACCGGCCTCGGTTTCGATCTGGAACTGACCAGGATGGTCAAGGAAAACGTGACCATTCCGGTCATCGCCTCAAGCGGGGCGGGCCGGGTCGAGCATTTCTCGGAGGTTTTCGAAAAGACCGGCGTGGAGGCAGCCTTGGCCGCCGGCATCTTCCACCGCCGGGAGGTGCCGATCGAAGCGGTCAAAAGCCACTTGCAGGCCAGCAAGATCGAGACCCGCTGATCAATGACGATGGCGTCGCAAAAAGCTGTCATTTCGAACGCATGTGAGAAATCTTCTTCTTTAACCCACTGGAACTATTAAAGCCGAGTTGAGTCCCGCAAGGCGGGACTCGTACGAGACTTATGCCCTTGCTTGCGGTACAAGATTTCTCCCGTTGGTCGAAATGACATCGTGGCGATCACAATTTTGAGCGGCCGCCGGCCGGATTTACTCGTTTGCCGGCGGCCCGGCTGCCGGGCCGCCGCTCCGGGGGCTGGAAGAGAAGCGGGGGGCGCATTCGACCCGGTTGCGGCCGTTTTCCTTGGCCCGGTAAAGGGCCTGGTCGGCGGCATCAACCAGGGCATCCCGGGAAATGCCCGGCTGGAACTCGGCCAGGCCGATACTGACGGTTATTCCCAGCTCGGCGCCGATCGCCTCTCTGGTCCGCTCGGCGACGATTCCGGCCTCCTCCAGACCGGTTGACGGCAGGGTGAGCAGGAATTCCTCCCCCCCGTAGCGCGCCGCCGGCTGGTCCGTGTTTCTGGTGCCCTTGATGAGTTTTCCGGCCACCTCAACCAGCAGCTCGTCACCGGCGGTATGCCCGAAGGTGTCGTTGTACGCCTTGAAGTAATCGATATCCAGCAAGGCCACGGTCAAGGGGTGCAGGTAGCGTTCGGCCAGGTCGATGGCCTTTTTCAGGTTCATCTCCATATAGCGGCGGTTGGCCAGGCCGGTCAGGGGATCGTGCAGGGCAAGTCTTTTGGTCTCCTCGTAGAGGCGGACGTTGTCCACCGCCAGACCGATCTGATTGCCGATGCTCTTCAACAGCTCCAGGTTGATCTCCTCAACCTCGGTGTCGACCGGCAGATACAGGTAAAGGACGCCCACGACCCTGCTCCCGGAACGGAGGGGAACGATGATGTGCCCGTGCGGCTCCATGCCCGGGTAAACGATGGTGTGATACGCCTCATCGTGGCTGTTGGCCGAGCAGATCACTTCGCCGGTCCGGGCCGCCAGACCGCAGAGACAATCCCGGGTGGTCAGGTTTTGGTGCAGGGCCAGAAAGCTCTCCGGGTGCCCGAGGTGGGCGACCAGTTCCATCCGTTCGCCGTTGACCAGCATGATCCCGCCCTTCCGCGCCAACCGGAGGACGGCCAGCCGGTCAACCACGGTTTCGAGGATTTGCGGGAGGAGATCCCGCAGTTCGGTGGATC
>JBHEOZ010000005.1:14324-19751 GCA_046260555.1 Desulfurivibrionaceae bacterium | reverse complement strand
GTTCCCCGCCAATCGTTTGAAGATCGTTCCGCATCGCCTTTAAGGTGTCGGGGCCTATCCCCTTGCAGGCCTCCAGCTCGATTAAATCCTGGAAGGGGCCTTGTTCTTTGCGGCAATCGCGGATGATCTCGGCCCTGCGGCTGCCGATGTAAGGTAAAGAGGTCAGCTCATCGGTTGTTGCCGTGTTGATGTCCAGCCGGTCCGCCCCGGCCGAACCGGGATTGCCCCAAACAATCAGACAGCAAAAAATCAACGGAAGAATCGTTTTTTTCTCTTTAACGGCAACCATACTGTTCTCAGGAGGGCCACCAGGCCGCGCCTATTCTTCTTACGCAGTTGAAGCCGCCGCCCAGAACCAGGCTTTTCAAACCTTGATGGTCGAGGACACACTGAATCTCAAAGGAGCGGGTGCCGGCGTCACAGATGATGATCATCTTCTTGTCCGTCGGGATTTCCCGGTAACGGTTGCGGATCTCGACATAGGGGATTGCCAGCCAGCGGTCGCCGAACTTTTCGGTGAAAGCTTTTGTTTCGGCCGGGTGTCTGATGTCCAGGGCCAGCCAATCGGGCTTGATGTCGGGCTCATCCATCCAGGCCATGAAGTCGTCGATAGTGACCGTCCGGAGCCGGTCGGCAGCCTTGTTGTCGGCAATATTGGCGGTGGCGTTTAGGGCGTCGAGGGCGGTGGCGAAGGGTGGGGCATAAGCCATTTCCAGTTTGGAGAAATCATCAATGGTGCCGCCCTTGGCAATAAGAGCGGCCGCCGCGTCAATCCTGGCCAGGATTGCGTCGCCCATCGGACCGAAGCCCTGAACCCCCAGGACCCGGCGGCTTTTGCGGTCGAAAACCATCTGGAGTGGGATGACGGATTGTTCCGGAAAAAAATGGGCCCGATCAGACTGGGCGGAGATAACGGCGTCGGCATCAAACCCTTCCGCCTTGGCGGCCTGAAGGCTTAAGCCGGTGCCGCCCGCGCAGACCTCGAATGCCTTCATAATGAAGCTGCCGATCCAGCCCTCGAAGGTGCTGGCAAGGCCGGCCAGGTTGTCGGCGACGATTCTGCCCTCGCGGTTGGCCAGGGAGCCCATCGGGGCGAGGCTTTTTTTGCCGGTGACCAGATGGGTTATTTCAATGCAGTCGCCGGCCGCGTAGATGTCGGGATCCGAGGTCTGGAGCTGATTATTGACGACAATGCCGAATTTTGAGACCTGCAAACCGGCCTCCAGGGCCAACTGGCTTCGGGGCCTTACCCCCGCGGCCATGACGACGATGTCGGTTTCGATTTCCCGGTTAGCGGTGAATACCTTGCGGGCTCTGCCGTGACTGTTCGCTTCGATTGACTGGGCCGCTTCGTTAAGATGGATCTTGACGCCATGTTCCCGCATGTGGCCGGCAACCATGTCGGCAAAGGGTTTATCGAGGATATTGGGCAGCAGCTGCGGCATAAATTCAATCAGGGAGGTTTCCACGCCCCAGAGGTCGGTAAATGCCTCGGCCATCTCGATGCCGATCGCGCCGCCGCCGATTACCACGGCCCGGCCAACAAGGCCCTTGGCCAGTTGTTCCTTGATGTCGATCGCCTTGTGGAGGTCGCTGATCGTGTAAACTCCGGGCAGTTCGGCCCCGGGGATCGGCAGCACAAAAGGTTCGCTGCCGGTGGCGAGCACCAGCTTGTCGTAGGATAGCGATTCCTCCCGCTCCGTGTCGAGATTTCTGATCCGGACCGTTTTGGCCTTTCGATCAATGGCCAGGGCTCTGGTCCTGGTCATGACCTTCACCCCCTTGGCGTTTAGAAAGAAGGATTCGTCCCGGGTCATGTGAAAACTGGTGTTGCGCAGTTCTTTTTCATCCGAAACGTCCCCTGATACATAATAGGGGATGCCGCATCCCCCATAGGAGATCAGGTTGTCCTGGTCAATGACGGTCACCCGGGCTTCGGGGGCAAGCCTTTTCAGCCGGCAGGCGGTTTTGGGACCGGCGGCGACGCCGCCGATAATAACGATATGATCTGTAGTCATGAATTATCTCTAATTTTAAAGTTGATATTTATTGCTTTACATTCCTCATTATCCGACAATATCTTTTAAAGAGTTTGCTGTCAATGCTGCGACTTCATGTAATGACCGGAGATAGGGGGCCGCGACGGTTCGACGTAATTGAGCCGCAGGTGAAAGATCTGACGGCAAGGCCTGGATCTCCTTCTCGAATGGTCTGGGCTTACCTCGGTTTTGACGATTATATATTAACGATCGAATCGCTTATGTTTTTTATTGACAAAGGAAGGGTTGGCGAATAGATTCTAGGTTTTCTGAATAGTCATTCACAATTGTTTTTCCATAAGGAGATTGTCCCGGCTGTGGTTTGGCCGGTTTCATGACCCCGCTGGGATAAGGGTTTTTAAGGCAAAAATATATTTATTTTAAGGAGGAATTGAAATGCCGAAGCATGACACTCCCATGATTGATGAACTCGAGAGTGGTCCGTGGCCGAGTTTTGTCACCGACCTGAAAAGGCAGGCCGAGAAGAGCCCTCAGTGCTGGGATATTCTTGGCAAGATGGAGCTATCCTTCAAGGATAGGATTACCCACTGGAAACATGGCGGTATCGTCGGTGTTTTCGGTTACGGCGGCGGTATTGTCGGCCGTTATTCGGACGTGCCCGAGCAGTATCCCGGCGTTGCCCACTTTCACACCGTGCGTCTGAACCAGCCTTCCAGTAAGTTCTACACCACCGAGAAGCTCCGCCAGGTCTGCGACCTCTGGGAGAAACGCGGCTCCGGCATGACCAACATGCATGGTTCCACCGGCGACCTGGTTCTGCTCGGTACCACCACCGATCAGCTCGAGCCCTTGTTCTGGGACCTGACCCATGACCTTAACTGGGATCTCGGCGGCTCCGGCTCCAACCTGCGGACCCCCTCCTGCTGTCTGGGCAAGGCGCGTTGCGAGTATTCCTGCATCGACACCCAGGCCCTTTGTCATCACCTGACCATGCACTATCAGGATGAGATCCATCGCCCGGCTTTCCCCTACAAGTTTAAATTTAAATTTTCCGGCTGTCCCAACGACTGTGTCGCGGCGATTGCCCGTTCCGACTTTGCTGTTCTTGGGACCTGGAAAGACGATATCCGGATCGATCAGAGCGCCGTCAAGGGTTACGTCAATGGTGATTTTGCTCCCAACGCCGGGGCCCATGCCGGCCGTGACTGGGGTAAATTCGATATCGAAAAGGAAGTTCTCGATCTCTGTCCGACCCATTGCATGCGGATGAAAGGCGAGGAGCTGCAGATTGACAACTCCAACTGTACCCGCTGCATGCATTGCATCAATGTTATGCCGCGTGCCCTGCGCCCCGGTCTTGAGCAGGGCGCTACCATCTGTGTCGGCGCCAAAGCCCCGATTCTCGATGGCGCCCAGTTTGCGACCATGACGATCCCCTTCCTTAAGGTCGATCCCGAAAATGACTTCGAGGAAGTTATCGAGGTTATCGAGAAGATCTGGGATTGGTGGATGGAAGTTGGTAAGAACCGCGAGCGTGTTGGAGAGACCATCATGCGGGTCGGCCTGCCGACCTTCCTGAAAGTAATGGAAGTGGACATCGTTCCTCAGCACATTAAAGAGCCGCGTTCCAATCCTTATGTATTCTGGGGAGAGGACGAAGTCGAAGGCGGTTGGGATCGTAGTGTCGTTGAGTTCCGTAAACGTCACGCCCAATAATCCGCCTGCTTATGGGCGGTTTGTTTAATTGATTTAAATCCAAGAATTGATGTTATACATATAAGGAGGTTTTATTATGGGTTACGATCCGGAAAATCCAATGGCCGACAGGATTACTGATATCGGTCCCCCCCATTTCGAGCAGATGTTCCCGCCCGTGGTCAAGAAAAACTACGGCAAATGGCTTTACCATGACATTCTTCAACCCGGCGTGCTGATGCACAAGAGCGAGACCGGTGACGAGTGTTACACCGTCAGGGTTGGCGCCGCCAGGTTGATCAGTGTTGAGCATATTCGTGAGCTCTGCGACATCGCCGATGCTCATTGCGATGGCCACCTGCGCTGGACCACCAGGAACAACGTGGAATTCATGGTCGATTCAAAAGATAAGGTTCAACCGCTGATGGATGACCTTAAGAGCCGTGGTAACAAGTTCCCGATCGGCGGTACCGGTGCCGGTGTTACCAATATCGTTCATACCCAGGGTTGGATGCATTGCCACACCCCGGCTACCGATGCTTCAGGTGTCGTTAAAGCGGTAATGGATGAGATCTTTGATTATTTCACCAGCATGACTTTGCCGGCCCAGGTGCGTATTGCTCTGGCCTGTTGTCTGAACATGTGCGGTGCGGTACACGCCTCGGATATCGCTATCCTCGGTGTTCATCGTAAGCCGCCGATGATCGATTACGATCAGATCAGTGCCGTCTGCGAGATTCCCCTGGCCGTGTCCGCCTGTCCGCTTGGCGCGATCAGGCCGGCCAAGGGTACCAACTCCGCCGGTGAGGAAATTAAGGCTGTGGCAATTAAAAACGAACGCTGCATGTTCTGTGGTAACTGCTACACCATGTGTCCCGCCTTGCCGCTGGCTGATCCTGACGGTGACGGTATTGCTATTCTGGTTGGCGGTAAGGTCTCCAACTCCAAGTCAATGCCGAAGTTTTCCAAACTGGTTATTCCGTTCCTGCCCAACACTCCGCCGCGTTGGCCCGAGACTGTTGATGCGATTAAGAACATTCTTGAAGTCTATGCCAAGAATGCTCGCAAGTACGAGCGTGTTGGCGAGTGGGCCGAGAGAATTGGCTGGGAGAAATTCTTCGAAGTAACCGGTATTCCCTTTACGATTAAGTCCGTAGACGATTATCGTCTGGCTTATGATACCTGGAGAACCAGCACCCAGTTTAAGTTCACTAGCCATATCAAATAAACTCTAAACAAAGGAGTAACACTATGGCTTTAAGTAAAGAAGAACTGAAAGAGGCGATCCTGGAAAAGGCTATCAAGGCGCCTAAGGCTCAGCTTTACGTTAAGGATTTCTATGCATGTGATCCTGACTCCAAGCCTCGTGCCGTTAAAAACGCGGCCAATGAGCTGGTCAAGGAAGGCAAGATGGCTTTCTGGTCCAGTGGCAGCACCACCATGTACGCCGCTAAAGGACGTGCCAAGGATGAAGAGAAGTAGAAAAAAACCGTTTCATCCTGAATAGTATTCTTGAAAACGCAGGGGCTTCATACCCCCTGCGTTTTTTTTATGGGTAAATCCGCTATCAGGAAGTCACGGGAGGGGCGGCCAGAAATCAGCAGAAGCCATAAACTGGCCATTCTCGGAAGGGGAACATTTTGCAGGAGCAATATTCTTGCCCCGAATTTCGTAACCGGGAGGGACAGCGGGAGGCCGGGATTGGATTACACGGCATCATCCGGGCGATAGC
>JBHEOZ010000005.1:0-14267 GCA_046260555.1 Desulfurivibrionaceae bacterium | reverse complement strand
GTGGTGGCGTCACGGTTGGAAGGGGACACTCCCGGCAGGGTTGCAAGATGTGAAACCGCGCCGCGTGCCGAATCATGCCCATGGTGGTTGGGGAGAACCTATCCCCTTGGCCGTTTTTTTTGCTTGTCTTGGAGATTAAGGTGGATCCGGGGGTGAAGTGCCAGGAGGTCTTAACAGTTTTGGTAAATTGCGGCTTGAGTGAGCACTTCCTGTCTTGCAGGTATACCATAAGAGGGGCAATTGAAGATCAGGGCAATATTGATCGCTGAGAGACTTGAGCGGAAACCAATTGGCAATAACTTGCCTGGTATAGAAGGCCGCCGTTG
Source organism: Desulfurivibrionaceae bacterium (assembly GCA_046260555.1). GTDB lineage: Bacteria > Desulfobacterota > Desulfobulbia > Desulfobulbales > JAGXFP01 > JAGXFP01. The sequence continues at coordinate 13,941 of JBHEOZ010000005.1, read as the reverse complement.
TCAGCTCGCCTCTCCTCGCGCTTCGGCGGCAGTTGCTTTTACGAGGAATTCTTCGGCGTGCTGCTTATGTTTGAAACTCTGGTGAATTGAAGCTGCGAGTCGATAGGCGTCTGCCGCTTTGGCTTTCTCTCCTTTTTTTAGATAGATATCAGCCAGGGTTTCCAGGGTTTCCACTGAGCCTTGCGGATTGTGCAGGGCGCTGTACTCGTCTAGAATGTCGAGATAATGGGCTATGGCCTGGTCCAGATTGCCGCTTTGATGGATGAGTCCGGCTTTCTTGCGCTCCAGGCTGAAGAGACTGAAGCGGTCCGAGTGTTTACTGCAAATGGCATAGGCTCGTTCCAGATGCTTCAGGGCTTTTTCCGTCTCGCCCCGGTCACCGCATATATCGATTAATTTATCAGAGGCGTTGGCAATGCCGTTTTCATTGTTTTCCCGTTCGAAGCCGATTAAAGCGTTGTGGAAGGCGTTTGCCGCCTGGGCGACATCGCCGTTTTTCAGGAATTCCTGACCGGCCTCATAATCCTGTTGCGCCTCGCTCCCGGTTTCCTGGTTTTGCTCTTCCTGCATTTTGATTTCATTCATCTGTGTCAGTTCCCATTTTCGTTATGGCTTCACGGGCCAACTTGCTAACTGTGGTCCGGACCGGTTTCCCGTCGCTATAGATGGTTAATTCCTCCTGGTCATCATTCAATCCGGCAATACCCGTTTTAACCTCATGGGCGTTGATCAGGCCAAATAATTTTACCGCCAGACCGCGGGTAGCAGGATCGGGATGATCGAGAAAGGAAAACAGGCTGTAGAAGGGGGTGTTGCGAACCAGATCGGGGCGTTTGGCGGCAATGGCCCCCAGTGCCCATAAGACATGATTCTGTGATGAAGGTGTATTTCGGAACATCAACAAGTGTCTGGTGAACCCCCCGAATATATCGGGACGGGCGGCGATGATCGAACCGATCGATTCGATAAGCCCCCAGTGGGTAGCGGCGGAATCCGTACAGGCCTCATACATCCGGTGGAGAAGGTCGCTGACCGCTCCGGGCTTGCGGGTGGATAATCTCCTGCAGACCTGGCCCAATATGTGGGCGTAATGCCATCGTTTTTCTTCATCTGGAACATAGAGCAGCCTCTGCAAAAAGCGCAGGGTTTTCAGGTCGTCAAAGGCAAAATCGACCAGACCGTTAATGTCGCCTGCCTCAGCCATGTTTTCGACATCCTGCTTGCTAGCCCTTTTCTTCCGGCGTTTGGCATCGCGAGCCGGTTCCATCTCCGGAATGTCCTGATTGGCCGAGGCCGGATTCAGAACATTGCTCTGTTCCTGCTTGTGGGTTTCCAGTTTCTTGCTGAGCTCGGCGTAATCCTTGCTCAGCCTGATGAAATAGAGGACGCCCTTGACTTTCCTGCCGTCCAGATTGCCAAGTTCAACGATCTGGTGAGTCTGTTCGTCATACTTGTCAAGACGGCCGGAGATATAGTCTTCGTCAGGGGTCAATTCCCAGGCCAGATCCCAGTTGTCGTCACAGGCATAAACCATGCATTCGACCATGGCGGCCCCGACATTGAATCCCGTCGGGTCACAGGTGTAAACCGCCCCGCACTGGCAACTACCGGCGGTGAATTCGTTCATCTTACGATTGACCGGTTCCAGGGGAGGATCGATGTTCTGGCCGCAGAAGGGGCACCAGGGCTTGACTTTGATGTTTGCTTGCTTGACCATGCTTAAAATTTGCCGCTGCCGCGAAAAGCCGCGAGAGGCGGACAGTACCTCTTAACTGAATTGGTTTAGGGCTGGAGCAAACTCGGTTCTTGCTTTTAGGGGCCGTTAAGAAATAACCTGAAATTTTTATCCATTTCTTTACGGCCCCTTATGCCGTTCATGAACAAAAAAGTATGAGTTGTTTTTGAACGACGGCTTAGCGCCGCCGTTAAACTTCCTTGGCGATTGCCTCCAGGAAGCGCGGATCAACCGGGAAACCTAATTCCTTGGCCTTCGTGGCGGCGGTGTTGGCCCCGGCGAAGTCGTTACTGTAATAAAGGGCCACGGCCAGATTGTTCTGGCCCATCGGGAAATCAGGGTCCAGTTTGACGCCTTCTTTAGCGGCGGCCAGGGCATCGTCGAAATTGCCGGCCATGATATGGGCCGTGGTCAAACCCGACCAGGCCGTAACCATTTTGGAGTCGAGGCGTAATGCTTCTTTATAGGAAGCAATAGAACGCTCGGCATCGCCTTTTTGCCACCAGATCATGCCCAGATTGGCATGGGCCTCGGCTGCATCCGGAAAGATTTTCAAGGCCTGCTCATTTGCTTCGAGCGCTTTGTCGAACTCACCATTTTCAAAGTAAATCGCGCCGATATTAACCTGGGCCTGGAAGGCATGGGGATCGATCTCCAGACATCTTTGCAGTTCCCGAAGAGCGTCGTCGATTCTGCCCGCCATTCGGTAAACCACGGCCAGGTGATGATGGGCGACAACATTTTCCGGCAACTCTTCGCATTTCTTTTCAAGTTCCGCGATGACCTTGGGGAGGTCTTCGGTCTGTGCGTTCTCAACCATAGTTGATCCTCTGATTCTTTAATATTTGTCCCACCGGCAAGTAGTTTGCGGATCATGATAACAGTTGCGTGGGAGGGACGTTCGTCGGTCCGGAGCCTGGTGAATCCAGGGAGATATTCGACTCCAGATATAAGGCTTGCCGAGCCTGGGTCATCAGTTGATGAAAATTAAGCATTGCCACGGTATACGGCAAGGGAGAGAGGCTAACATAATGTAATTATATAGTCAAAAACTTTGAATTAGCGTTAAATATGCGGTAGGTTCAACCATTTAGCCGTACATCATAATTTAAGAGAAAGAAGGAAGAGATGGCTGAAAGTGTAAAAATATCCGCCACCGAAGAGCCGGGCGGGCGGGGGATCGTGGTCGCCGGACTAAGCGGCGGCTCCGGCAAGAGCGTGGTCTCGGTGGGGATTGTCGCAGCTCTTGCCGGGCGGGGGGCCAAGGTCGCCCCCTTCAAAAAAGGCCCTGACTATATCGATGCCGGCTGGTTGGGCCTTGCGGCCGGTCGGCCCTGTTGCAACCTTGATCCCTACCTGTTGCCAAGTGAGGTGCTGATCGGCTCTTTCCGGAGCAGGATATGCGGGGTCGATTATGTGCTTGTCGAGGGGAACCGGGGCCTGTTCGACGGGGTTGATCTTGAGGGTTCTTTCAGTACGGCCGAGCTGGCTGTTACCCTGCATTTGCCGGTATTGCTGGTGGTGGATTGCACCAAGGCCACCCGGACGGTGGCCGCTCTGGTGGCCGGTTGCCAGAACTTCGACCCTCGCCTGGAGATTGGCGGAGTGGTGTTGAACCGGGTCGGCACAGCTCGTCATGAAGATATCGTGCGGCGGACGGTCGAGCACTATACCGGCATCCCGGTAATCGGCGCCCTGCCCAGATCGTCCGAGGATGTATTCCCCCAGCGCCATCTCGGCATAACCCCCGGGCCCGAACACGACCGGGCCGCCGAGGCCCTGGAGGCCCTGGCCGCGAGAGCCGAAAAGCACCTTGACCTGGAAAGATTGCATGGGATAATGGCCGGCTTAAGTTGTTCTCCCCGCCAAACGCCGGCGAACCACCCGGAAAGGGTCAGGATCGGGGTGATCAGGGATGCGGCCTTTCAGTTCTATTACCAGGAAAACCTGGAGGCGTTGGTGGAGTCCGGGGCCGAACTTGTTGAGATAAACGCTCTCACCGCCAAGGAATTGCCGGGGGTTGACGCCCTCTATATAGGCGGGGGCTTTCCCGAAACCAGCGCCGGGGCACTGGCGGCCAATGAATCTTTTCTGGGTTCGGTCCGGGAAAGGATCGAAGGGGGGCTGCCGGTTTATGCCGAGTGCGGGGGATTGATCTATCTTGGCCGGGATATGGAAGTCGACGGGCAAAAGTACAGGATGACCGGTATATTTCCGGTAAGCTTCAGTCTTAAGCGCAAACCCCAGGCCCACGGTTATACCAATCTACGGGTAACGACGGCTAATCCCTTTTACCCGGTCGGCACCAGGATCAAGGGCCACGAGTTCCGTTACAGCCGGATCGAGGAGTGGCCGGATGATCCCGGAATGCTGGCCCTGAGCGTGGAACGCGGGGTCGGCTTTGCCGGACGGCGGGATGGCCTGGTCTACAAGAATGTTCTGGCCATCTACACCCATATCCACGCCCTGGGCACTCCTCAATGGGCGCCGGGTCTGGTCGGTGCGGCCCGAAGATACCGGGACCTGCCCCGAGGCGATCAGGCCTGAGGGTAGTTCCCCAACACCTTGACTTCTATTTTTTCCCTGGTGGCAGCATCCGGTTCAGGCTTCACCCAGTCAATAAATGCTTCGGTAACCCTGCTGAAATCGCCGTGGTCCTTCTTGCACTTCTCGCAGATGCTCTCAGCCGAATCGCGATAGGCGATAACCTTGCTGGCCGGTTCACCCTCCTTGTCGACGGCGGCCATCTTGCGGCAGCCGCATTCAAGTCTGATCACCGCCACCCCGATCCCATCGGGGCTCCCCTCCAGAATTCCGGCGATCATTGCTTCTTCATTCTTTTCCGCAATCCGGCTGCCCTGCGGGGCCTTTGTCTTTCTCTTTTTTTTCATCGTGAAGTTTCCTGAAAACTTGCGTTAAGCGCCAATGATTCTTAGTTTATAGACGCCATCAACTTTAAGACATCATCATCGGCAGGTCAACCGCTCGTTTGATGTGCCGGTAATCCGGGATGCGGAGAAGTTTTTTTATTGACAAAAAAACAGCGGTGAATTAGAGGATGTTTGTTATTTGCTGGATCCATCGCTGTAAACAGCCCGCGGAATATTTATTAAATAATCTGTTAAAATCATTAAACATTTTATGGAGGTTTAGTTATGTGGCAAGTAGAAGTAGATGTAGATAAGTGTACCGGCGACGAGGAGTGTGTAAACGCTTGTCCTGCTCAGGTTTTCGAGTTAACGGACGGAAAGGCCGATCCGGTCAACATGGACGAATGCCTTGGCTGTGAGACCTGCGTTGAAGTTTGCCCCGAGGGCGCCATTACCGTAACCGAGGTGTAAAACCGGTTGTCGGTATTTTTAGAATGCACAAAATGGGCCTGTCTCCGCTTCAGTTGGAGACGGGCCCATTTTTATTGGTGACAAGGCACGCGGCCGTGGGCTTGAGGTCTCCGTTGCTATCAGACTTGGCGTTGTGGTCATGGAATGCCCGCGGCGCGGAATCCGATCCCCTTTTCTTTATTGACAACCCGCAAAAAGTCAGGGATGGCTAAGTAAAAAGTTCAATAACCCAGGAGTTCGGTCTTTTTGCGACGCCATCTTTATTGAGAGCAGGCCATGATGATGATTGCCCGATTAAAACCCGACGTCTCCCTTAAGACCAGGCTCTTTCTGGCCGCCCTGCTCTGGAGCTGCATCGGACTGATGCTGCTGTGGCGCGGCGGGTCGGCCGTGTTTGCCATGGATCGGGAATGGCTCTTGCCGGTCGCCCTGGTTCTCGGCGGCTTCAAGTCCTGGGTGATCCTCGATCGGGTGGCGCTCAAAAACATCGAGCGGATCCTGGCCAAGGGCGAATTCAGCTGTCTCGGCGGGATTTATTCATGGAAGACCTGGTTGCTGGTCGCGATGATGATCGTTTTGGGTCGTTTATTGCGGGCCTCCTCATTGCAGGCCTGGCTGGTCGGTCTCATATATGTTACCGTAGGGTGGAGTTTGTTATGGTCGAGTCGTAAGGCGTGGTTCCGGCTGCGCGAAAACATCGGCCCCGCTGTTTCCGGGGCAAGTTGCGGGCAGGATGATGGCGAGCGGTGATTACACAACTTCCCATAACCGGGTCGAGATCGACCTCGGAGCCCTGCGCGGTAATTACCGGCAAATTCAGGCCAAGGTCGGCGCCCTGGTCAAGGTTATGGCGATTGTCAAGTCCGACGCTTACGGGCATGGTCTGGTTGCCGTTGCCCAGGCCCTTGCCGGCGAGGGATGCGGAATCTTTGGGGTGGCGGAGGTCGATGAGGGGATCAGCTTGCGCCGGGCCGGGGTTGCCGGCGAGATTGTCGTTCTGCTCGGAATTCTGCCGGATTCTTTCTCGGCAATAATTGAATTCGGCCTGCAGACCGTGGTTTACGACCGGGAGGTTCTTGCCGCTCTTTCCGCTTATGCCGCTCGTCATAAACGCGCGGTCGGCGTACATTTGAAGGTCGATACCGGTATGGGCCGGCTTGGCATTCCGCCTGATCAGCTTGACGATATGCTCGATCTGTTGAGCGATTTGCCCGGGTTAAGGCTGGCGGGAATTCTCAGCCATTTTCCCCGGGCCGACGACCGGGCCGATCTGGGCCAGGCCCTCGATCAGAACCGGCGTTTTGCCGAGATAGCGGCCCGGGCCGGGAAGAGGTGCGATACCGGCCCGGCGCATGTCGCCAATTCCGCCGCTATTTTAAACCTGCCGGACAGTCACTTCGATATGGTCAGGCCGGGAATCACTCTGTACGGCTGCTACCCCTTTCCGGCGGCGCCAGGTGATTCCGGTCTGCAGCTGAAGCAGGTGATGAGTTTCAAGACCCGGATTATCCAGGTCAAGGAGGTCCCGGCCGGTTACGGGATCAGCTACGGTCATACCTATCGGACCACCCGGCCGACCAGATTGGCGGTTTTGCCGGTCGGATATGCCGACGGCTATCTCCGCCGGCTTACCGGCCGGGCGGAGGTCCTGATCGGCGGACGTCGGGCGCCTATCCTGGGCCGGATCTGCATGAACGCCTGCCTGGCCGATATTACCGATCTGGACCCGGTTAAAGCCGGGGAGGAGGCGGTGATCATGGGGTGCCAGGGGCAGGAAGAGATCACCGCCGACGAAATTGCCGGCTGGTCCGAGACGATCAGCTACGAGATATTGTGCCTTTTCGGCGCTCGCAATCAGCGGCGCTATTTGGACGAGGAGTGAGGAACCGGCCCCTTCTCCCTCCTGACGGGGTGCCTGGCTTTTGCCGGACTTCGGAGATCCGGGCCGGTTCTTGTCGCCCGTGGGCGGCTTGACCTGAATTTGCCGAGGTTTTGCGGCGCAATCATAAATAATTAAGTGGGAAAATGATCAAGAAACGCTTGAAAGCAAGGCTGGACCAATGTTTTACCAAGGGAGTCGACCAAGGATTGTGGTCGGCGGACTCAGCCGGAACCTATGCCGTCGAAGAGCCGAAACAGGCGACCCACGGCGATTTTGCCACCAATATGGCGATGGTTATAGGCGGGCGCGAGAAGAAGAATCCCCGGGAGATCGCCGGGCAACTCGCCGGCTTGATGGCCGAGCATGCCGAGCTGGTCGAGAAGGCGGAGATCGCCGGACCTGGTTTCGTTAATTTTTTCATCAAGCCCGCGGTCTGGCATTCGGTTCTGCCGGAGGTCTGCGGCGAAAACGAAAAGTTCGGGTTGAGCGAGGTCGGCGCCGGCTGCAAGGTTCTGGTTGAATTTGTCAGCGCCAATCCCACCGGCCCCTTGAGTATCGGTCATGGCCGGCAGGCGGTGCTCGGCGATGCCATTGCCCGGCTGCTGACGGCCACCGGCCATCAGGTCACCAGGGAATACTATTACAACGATGCCGGCCGCCAGATGCGGGTTCTGGGTGAGTCTACCCGGGCCCGTTATCTCGAGTGTCTCGGCCTGGAGCACCACTTTCCTGAAGACGGCTATCAGGGCGAATATATCCGGGAGATCGCCGCCGATCTGGCCGGGAAACAGGGTGACGCCCTGAAGGATATCGACGACGTCACGCCCTTCAAGGAAGCGGCCGAGCAGGCCATCTTCGCCGATATCGATGGCACCTTAAAGCGGCTGGGAATCAGATTTGACAACTACTACAATGAGCATACCCTCTACGATGCCGGTCTAATCGACGAGGTTGTCGCCACCCTCCGGGACAAGGGACTGGTTTATGAGCGGGATGAGGCGGTCTGGTTCAAGACCACCGAGTTCGGCCAGGAAAAGGATCGGGTCATCATCAAGAGCAGCGGCGAGCCGACCTACCGGCTGCCGGATATCGCCTATCACCGGGAGAAGTTCAAGCGCGGATTCGACTGGATGGTCGATATTTTCGGGGCCGACCATATCGCCACGGTGCCCGATGTCATGGCCGGGGTCGCGGCTCTGGGTTACGATCCGGCCAAGGTCACGGTGGTGCTCCACCAGTTTGTCACCTTGATGCGCGAGGGCAAGCAGGTCAAGATGTCGACCCGCAAGGCCAATTTCGTCACGATCGACGAATTGATCGACGAGGTCGGAGTCGATGTGGTCCGCTTCTTTTTTCTGATGCGCAAGGCGGACAGCCATCTGGAGTTCGATCTCGACCTGGCCACCCAGCAGAGCCAGGAGAATCCGGTCTATTACATGCAGTATGGCCATGCCCGGCTGGCCAGCATTAACCGCAAGGCCGTCGAGAAAGGGGTCGACCGCGGCCCTTTGAGCGAGGTCCCCCTGCATCGCCTTACCGAACCGGAGGAGTTGAATTTACTTAAATCCATGGCGGCCTGGCCGGATCTGGTCGAAAGCGCCGCCCTCAATCTGGAACCCCATGGGATTATTTTCTTTATGCAGGATCTGGCCGCCCAGTTTCACAGCTATTACAACAAACAGCGGGTGATCTCCGACGATCTCGAGCTGTCACGAGCCCGGCTCTGGCTGGCTGAAGGCATTCGGATTATCTTGCGAAACGGCTTGAATCTCATCGGGGTCAAGGCCCCGGAGACCATGTGAGTGAATTTTATGGCCCCGGGCAAGCGTAGGAGCAGGAAGAGCAAAAAAAAGGCTTTCGTGAAGTTCGAGCTTACCCTGCAAGGCCTGCTGGGCTTGGGCGTCGTCTGTTTCTGCGTTTTTCTGTGGATGTTCCTGTTGGGGATCTGGTCGGGGCAATCCCTGGCCCCCCCGGCTAAATATCGGCCGGCCGTGATCGGCAAAGGCTTGCCCGTTACCTTGAAGCCCAAGGCGCAAATAAAGGAAGACGCCGGGGCAGGGGAGCAGGCGGTTGTCGCGCCGGTTAGCGGAACTGCCAAGAAAGAGTTGTCGGGGGAAGCCAAGAAAAAGATTGTCGCACGGAAAAACCGACCTGCCCCTGAGCCCGAAGAAGATCCCGCTTTCTTCGCGATCCAGGTCGGCGCCTTTAAGGACAACAAACTGGCCGTGAAGGAAGTTGCCGTCTGGGAAAAGAAGGGCTACAACTCTTTTTCCAGGCCGCCGACGGGAGATGACGACACCTATACCAGGGTCTATGTCGGCCGCTTCGACAGCCTGGACCGCGCTCGGGATAAGGCCGGCCTCATCGGCAGGGCAGAGAAGATCAAGCCTTTTGTGGTTCTGGTTCCGGGGGAATAGCCTGCTCGGGCGTGCTTGATTTGTCGGGCTGCCTGCGGTATATTTGTCAGGTTCAGCGCTTTTTTAGTCGGCCGGAATTGTTATAGCTGAGTTGAGTCCCGCAAGGCGGGACTCAAACGAAACTTATGCCCTGTGGGTATATCTTCTGGAAGACATGCGCTATAAATAAAAAAAATGGGTTAACCGGGATGATCCGCAGGGCTCGCATCGACGATGTAAAGAAGATCTACGCTATCTTGCAGCATTTTTCCTCACGGGAGTTGCTTCTGGGCCGCTCGCTGAGCTCCTTGTACGATCAGCTCCGTGATTTTATGGTCTACGAAGAAGCGCGGGACGGCGAATCGCGGATCATCGGGGTCTGTGCCCTGCATGTCTGCTGGGAAGATCTGGCCGAGATTCGGTCCCTGGCGGTGGTCGAAGAGGAGCACGGCAAGGGGGTGGGGCGCGCCCTGGTCCTGGCCTGTCTCGAGGATATGCGCGGTCTCGGCTTGGCCAGGGTTTTCACCCTCACCTACCAGCCGGGATTTTTCGTCCAGCTGGGTTTTCGGCCGGTCGACAAGAGTGAATTGCCCCATAAGGTCTGGAGTGATTGCATCCAATGTCCCAAGTTTCCGGATTGCAATGAAGAAGCGCTGATCCGGGAGTAAGCGATCACAGTGCACCGAATCTGCTGTGTTATCGGCCTGCTCATGTACACCAGTACACAACGCAGGCCGATGCCTTGCATCTCCGGCACCCTGTAATCGCTTACCGGCTGTGAGATTGGCCGAACCGTGGCGCCTTATCCCGTGATTGGTTACATCCGGGAAATATAAATATGCCCATTGCGCGAGAAACCGGAATCAGCAAATTGGGCCAACGATAAATCAGCGAGTTGGCCGGCACTGTCCGTCGTTCTCGCGGCTTTCCGGAGCCGCTTGTCCGCGAGGCCGACAAATATAAGCAGGGAGCTTGATATAAATGATCGGAAGTATATTAACCAGCATTTTCGGCAGTAAGAACGAAAGGGTTCTGAAAGAACTCAATCCTCTGGTGGAGGCGATCAACGCCTTCGAACCCGAGATCAAGAAGCTCGATGACACCGCCCTGGCCGCCAAGACCGTTGAATTCAGGGAACGGCTCGACAAGGGCGAAACCATTGATGATCTGTTGGTCGAGGCCTTTGCCGTCGTTCGGGAAGCCGCCTGGCGGACCGTGGGGATGCGTCCCTTTGATGTGCAGCTGGTCGGGGCGATCGTCCTGCATCAGGGCAAGATCGCCGAAATGAAAACCGGCGAGGGCAAGACCCTGGTCGCCACCATGCCGGTCTACCTCAATGCCCTGAGCGGCCGCGGCGCCCATGTAGTGACCGTGAACGACTACCTGGCCGGGCGTGATGCCGAATGGATGAGCACGGTCTACAGCTTTCTGGGGATGAGCACCGGGGTTATCGTCCATGATATGAATGATCAGGATCGCCGGGCGGCCTATGCCAGCGATATCACCTACGGGACCAACAACGAGTTCGGTTTCGACTATCTGCGCGACAATATGAAGTTCGCCGTGGAGGATTTCTGCCAGCGGCCCCTGAACTTCGCCATTGTCGATGAGGTCGACTCGATTCTGATCGATGAGGCGCGGACCCCGCTGATCATCTCCGGACCGGCCGATGTCTCCACTGAGCTTTACCAGCGGGTGGACCGCTTCGTCCACAACTTTGAAAAAGAGACCCACTTCACCATCGACGAGAAATCCCGGGCTCTCTCCCTTTCCGAGGAAGGGGTGGCCCTGGGCGAGAAGCTGCTGGGCATCGAGAATCTTTACGATCCCAAGAATATCGAGTGGCTGCATCATCTCAATCAGGCCCTGAAGGCCCACTTTGTCTTCAGCCGCGATGTCGATTACCTGGTCAGGGGGGAGGATGTCCTGATTGTCGATGAGTTCACGGGAAGGGCGCTGCCGGGGCGGCGCTACAGCGACGGTCTGCACCAGGCTCTGGAGGCAAAAGAAAAGGTCAAGGTCGAAAAGGAGAACCAGACCCTCGCTTCGATTACCTTCCAGAACTACTTCCGGATGTACGACAAACTGGCCGGGATGACCGGAACCGCCGATACCGAGGCGGTCGAGTTCAAGAAGATCTACAATCTCGACGTGGTATCGATTCCGACCAACCACGAGATGATTCGGGAGGATTACGCCGATTCAATCTATAAAAACAAAAAGGCGAAATTCCGGGCCGTGGTCAGGGAGATCAAGGAGCTCAACGAGGCCGGCCGGCCGGTGCTGGTCGGGACCATCAGCATCGACGTTTCGGAGCAGATTTCGGACATGCTTACCAAGGCGGGGGTCAAACATTCGGTCCTGAACGCCAAGCATCACGAACATGAAGCCAAGATCATCGCCGAAGCCGGCGAACGCGGCCGGGTGACCATCGCTACCAACATGGCGGGGCGCGGCACCGATATTAAGCTGGGCGAAGGGGTTGCCGATCTGGGCGGCCTCCATATTCTCGGAACCAGCCGGCATGAATCGCGCCGGATCGACAACCAGTTGCGGGGCCGTTCCGGCCGCCAGGGCGATCGCGGTTCCTCCCGGTTCTTCCTCTCCCTGGAGGACGATCTGCTCCGGGTTTTCGGGTCCGACCGGATCTCCGGGATCATGGACAAACTTGGCATGGAGGAGGACGAGCCGGTCGAGCACCAGATGATCAGCAAGGCGATCGAGAACGCCCAGCGCAAGGTCGAAGGGCACAACTTCGAGATCCGCAAGCATCTTCTCGAATACGATGACGTGATGAACAAGCAGCGCGAGGTGATCTATCGGCAGCGCCGGGAGATCATGGCCAGCGACGACGTTCATGAAGATATCATGGATATGGTTTCTGACCTGGCCGATAATATCTGCGGCAGCGTGGTCGATCCCGAGCTGCCCTCGGCCGACTGGAATTGGGTAAGCCTTTACGAACAGATCCATTCAACCTTCGGATTGAGGCTCCAGTTAAGCGACGAGGAAAAAACCGAGGTTTCGAGCCTCGATAAACTGATCGAGAAGGTCATCGTTTTTCTGGAAGAGGCCTATCGCAAGCGGGAAGCGGAAAACGGTTCCGAGAATATGCGAAATCTCGAAAAGCTGGTTCTCCTCCAGGTTATCGATCAGCACTGGAAGGATCATCTGCTCAATATGGATCATCTCAAGGAGGGCATCGGCCTGCGCGGCTATGGCCAGAAGAATCCTCTTAATGAGTATAAGCGTGAAGGCTACGAGATGTTCCTGGCCCTGATGGATATCATCAAGCAGCAGACCGTCCGCAATCTTTTCCTGATCAGGCTGGTTGAGGAGGATGAAATTGAAAGACTGGCCCGGGAGCAGCGGGAGCGCAAGCAGGAAATAGAGTTGCGCCACGGCGAAGCCGCCGGCGGCGAGGAGCCTAAAACGGTGCGGCGCGAGGGCGAGAAAATCGGGCGTAATTCCCCCTGTCCCTGCGGCAGCGGCCAAAAATATAAAAAATGTTGCGGACGGGCGGCCTGAGGGCGCGGCCATAAAATATGGTCATGGCTGATTTCAAGGTAAACGGCTTCAAGGCGGCGGCGGTCCGGACGGGTATCCGCGGCAAGGACCGGCTCGATATGGGGCTTATTGTCTGTGAAACCCCGGCCGTCGCGGCCGGGGTCTTTACGACCAGCCGGGTCAAGGCCGCCCCGGTCCTGCTCGATATGGAACGGCTCGCCTCGGGCCGGATTCGTGCGGTGCTGGTCAATTCCGGCATTGCCAATGCCTGTTCGGGCGAGGCGGGGATGGCGGCCGCCATCGCCGCCAGTCAGATGGTGGCGGACGGCCTGGCCGTCGATAAGCAAGAGGTGCTGGTCTCGTCAACCGGGGTGATCGGCGAACAACTCGACCTTGCCTGTTTTGAGAAAGGCGTCCCCGAACTGATCAAGTCTTTGTCCGCCGACGGTCTTGCCGATGTATCCCTGGCGATCATGACCACCGATACCGTGCCTAAAACGGCGGTGCGCCACCTCGAAGTCGAAGCCAGGCCCGTGAAAATAGCCGGGATGGCCAAGGGGTCCGGGATGATCAAGCCCGATATGGCCACCATGCTCGCCTTCATCATGACCGACGCGGCAGTCGAGGCGGATTGCCTGCGGCGGATGCTGCGGCAGGGTTGCGACCTTTCATTCAATCGAATCACCGTCGACGGCGACACCAGCACCAACGACTCGGTGATCATCCTCGCCAACGGCCTGGCCGGCAATCGCCCGGTAACCGGGGAAAGCGCGGGTTCCGTCGAATTTACGGCCGCCCTGAACGAGCTTCTTTTAGATCTGGCCCTGCAGATCGTCCGGGACGGCGAGGGGGCCACCAAACTGGTGACGATCCGGGTGAAGGGGGCGCGCAGCGACGCGGAGGCCGGGCAGGCGGCGGAGACGGTGGCCAACTCTAATCTGGTCAAGACTGCTTTTTTCGGCGAGGACGCCAACTGGGGCAGGATCATCGGCGCCCTGGGCCGCTCCGGGGCCGAATTCGACCCGGAAAAGGTCGATATCGCCTTTGACGACGTCTTGCTGGTCGAAAAAGGTCTAGGCC
>JBHEOZ010000049.1:0-10172 GCA_046260555.1 Desulfurivibrionaceae bacterium | reverse complement strand
ACCTAGACCTGAATGGCTCCTGGGACCAACCCGAAGGGTATGTCATCCTGAATGCCGAAGAGATCGTGCCGACGGGAAAAGTGGAGGAGATTTTCGCCTCGCCGATCAATCTGACCGCCAACCTGCTTGCCCGAAAAGACGGAGTTGATCTAAAAAGCGCCGTGCTTGAATCGGAGCGTTACTCAGGGCAGGCAACCGGCTCCTACCGGCACAGCGTTTCAATCGAAGAGCTTCTGCAAAAACCGCGGAGCGCCCTGGCCGGCGAGGTCAGCCTGGATGGCGCGGTCCGGCTCAAGGACTTAAATTTTCTCAGCCAAAGGCTTAGCTGGCTGCGCCGTCTGGAAGGCGATCTCCAAGGTGAAGTCCATGTCGAAGGCCCGCTTGCCGATCCCGGCATAAAGGGCGCCCTGTCGCTCCGGGACGGCGAAGCAAGTCATACCCTCAATTTCCCGATGCTCACGGCAGTCAACCTGCAGGCCGATTTCAACGAACAATCCATTACCATCAACGAATTGCGGGCCGAACTGGGCGGCGCCCCGATCAACCTGGGCGGCAGGATCAGCCGGGAAGAAAAGAGTCTGGTCTTCGCCCTGCACGGCGACGGGAAAAACGTCCTGCTGTTCCGCAACAATTACATGCTGGCCCGTGGAAACGTTAAGCTTGAAGTCAACGGTCCCCTGGAAAGACTTGCCGTAAACGGTTCAGTGGGCCTGACCTACGGCTATTACACCAGGAATATTGATTTTCTCGGCAAGATCGGCTCCTCCAGCGCCCCGGTATCGGAAGGAGTCGGCTCATTGTTTTCTTTTCCCGAGCCGCCGCTGAAAAACGCCGTATTCAATATAAGAATCACCGCCATAGAGCCCTTCAGGATAAGAAACAATCTGATCCGCAGCGCCCTGCGGCCGCAACTTTCCTTAAAAGGCACCGGAGAACTGCCCTATCTGGTCGGCACCATCTATATAGATTCCTCACGGCTCCTGCTCCCTTCCGGCCGGCTGCGGATCCAGTCCGGGGTGGTGGTTTTTCTGGAAGAGGACCCCAACCGGCCGCGGCTCGATATTATCGGCCGGTCGCAGGTTATGGGCTACGACATCAATGTCGTAACCAGCGGCCCGGTCACCGACCCGGTCATCACCATAAGCTCCAGTCCCGCCTTGCCCAATGACGATCTCCTGCTTCTCCTTCTGACCGGCAAGCCCCCGCCCGAGGATGCCGCGGGAAACGAGATCAGCGGCACCAGAAATGTCATGATTTATCTGGGCCGGGATTTTCTCGGCAAATGGCTGGAGGATGATTCGACAACCGGTGACGAATCGATCCTCGACCGCTTCGAACTTGATTTGGGCCGGAATGTGACCAGAAGCGGTGAGCAGACGATCGAGGCGACTTTCCGCTTGTCGAAAGAACTGGAGGAAGATGAAGTGGTTTACTACCTGGCGGCGGAAAAGGACAAGTACGATGCCTATAACTATGGATTGAGAGTGGTGTTCCGCTTTGAGTAAATCAAATTCAAACTACCTTGCGACGGCTCTGCTCTGCTGCCTGCTCGCGGTTCCGGTCCCTCCGGTCGATCACGCCGGGGCGGCGGTCCCCGAAGCCGAACAAACCGAGGCGTTCGAAGAGCCGGCCCCATCCTCGGAGCCCCGGGAGGTGAAAAGCCATGAGCTGACCGTCACCGGCAACGCATATTTTTCGGAAAAGGAACTGCTGGAATCCGCCGCCCGGGAATTGGAGAGGTTCCGGGAGCGGGGCTACCGGAAAGCCGATATCGACGACGCCGCCTTCAGGATGAGGCTTGCCTACCTGGAGGCTGGTTTTGCCTTCGTTTCAGTCGATTACACCTATGAGCGGCAGGCGGAACTGGTCAAGGCAACAATCAAAGTGGAAGAAGGCCCCCGGGTCCTGGTCGATGAGATTAACTTCGTGGGGAACCGCCGGATCGAGACCGATACCTTGCGGGAGTTTTTTTCACGGCAACAAGGTCTTTTTGCCATAGCGGACGAGCCGGTCTTTGAAGAGTCCAAAATAAAGAGTCTGGTTGGCAGGATTCGCGATTACTACCGGGGCGAAGGGTTTAATGACGTCTCGGTGGAGAGCCCCGCTTTTTCCTTTAACCGGGATCGAAGCGAAGTCGATATCACCATCGAAATCAAGGAAGGGCCCAGATATTTTATCGAGGAAGTACAGCTGAGCGGCGATCTGGTTGCCGAACTGGCTCCGAAGCTTGAGGAAATCAAAGAGGAATATACCGGCAAGACCTACTTTCCCCGGCGAAAACTGTTGCTGCGTTCAAGTCTGGAGGAGGCCTATGATCGTATCGGTTATGCCGATGCCGGTATTGCCGTTGAGGCCCTGGAGTCGGCCGAACCGGGCCGGATAACCCTGGCGGCTGAAATAGCCGGCGGAGAAAAGGTCAGAATTGGCGATGTTATCATTTCGGGAAACGAAAGCACCAGGGAGTCCTTTATCAGGAACCGGGTGCAGTTGCAGCCGGGGGATCTCTACACCAGAGGCAAACGCAGGGAGAGCTTCAGAAAGCTATTCGATTCGGGGCTTTTTGCCAAGGTCGACATCGAACTTGCCCCGCCGGGAGAAGAAGGCGCCCGCGATCTTTTAGTAGAGGTTGAGGAACTGCCGTCCATCGAGATCTATGTGGAGCCCGGCTGGGGTTCCTACGAACAGCTGCGGTTCGGGACCGGCATTACCGAGAAGAACCTTTTCGGTACCGGCAGGAGTGGCAGGCTTGACGGCCTGCTTTCGACCAAGGGAGGCAACCTCACCTTAAGCTACACCGATCCCTGGCTGCTGAAAAGCGACATCTCCATGACTGTCCCCCTCCACTACGAACGCAGGGAAGAACCCTCCTACACCTCGGAGGAAACCGGGCTTGGTGTCTATTTTTCAAGAAAATTCGGCAGCAAGCTGACCCTGACCACGGGTTACCAGTACAAGATGACTCAGCTCATCGACTTGACCGATGAAACCATTCTGCAGGAGGAAGATGATTACACCAAGGGCACCGTGACCATCCAGGCGGTCAGGGACACCCGCAATGATATCTTCTTCCCATCCGGCGGTATGCGCCTGGCGGCGGGATTCGATCTTTCGATACCCGAATTCGCCAGCGAAATAGAACTGGCCCGGATTACCCTGGGCAGCCGATATTTCATTGAAATTCCCAATGAATATATCGTCGGGGTGCGGTTCAGTACCGGACTGATCATTCCGCTCGGGGACCAGAGGTTTATCCCGGTCAGCGAACGTTTTTTTAACGGAGGGGATAATACGGTCAGAAGTTACAGGCATTCCGAACTCGGTCTGAAGGATGCCAATCATGAACCCCTCGGCGGTCTGGGCTACAACGTCTTCTCCCTTGAACTGCGCAAACGGATTTACGGCAATTTCGCCGCCACCGTCTACCTGGATGCCGGCAATGTCTCGCCGAACGACTCCCTGTTTGGAAGTGATTTTTCGTCCTATACCGACCGTTCGGAGCTCCTGGATGACACCCTGGCCGATTATTTCAATGACTTCAAGTACGGAATCGGCGTCGGCCTTCAATACCTGCTGCCCGTCGGTCCGATCAGGATCGATTTCGCCTGGAATCCCGATCCCCTGGAGAGCCGGGATGAAGACGAATGGGTCTTCCATTTCAGTCTGGGCATGGCGTTCTGAGCGAGGGGTGAAGGGCGAGGGGTGAGGGGTGAGGTGTGAGGGGTGAGGGTTTTGGAGTGAGGAGTGAGGAGTGAGGAGTGAGGAGTGAGGGGTGAGGCTGCTGACCGCACCCCCCAATCACTTTTAACTTTTAACTTTTAGCTTGTAGCTTGTAGCTTGTGGCTTGTGGCTTGTAGCTTCCCTTACATTACAGGCTGGCGATCGTCTTTACCGCATTCCGGACCGAGTTCTGGTCGAACTTCATCCGCATTTTGAGATACGGTCCCGCCGCGGTGAAATCGGCCCGGGAGAAATCGCGGTCCTTGAAGCCGGTGAAGTTGTAGCCGAGGCTTACCCAGACGTTTTCGATCAGGTTATGGCCGACCGAGACGCCGCTGGTGTAGTCGTACTGGTCGGCATCCCATGAATGGAGGACCGCGCCGCGCAGGCCGAGATCCCATTTCGGGGTCAGATCGTAGCGCCCTTCCAGACCGGAGAGTTCGGTATAGCCGCCATAATCGTCGCCGTCGATGGTCTCGTTGACATACTTGGCGCCGTATTGCAGGGAGATCTGGGTCTTCGGATTAGGGCGGTAGTTGGCGTTCAAGTTGTTGACCACCCGCCAGTTGTCGTAAGCGACGCTTTCCGAAATAACCTCCTCGAAGAGGAAATCAAGCCGGTCGAGAATGATCCAACGGGAATACAGCGGCCGGTAGGCGAGACCGAGGCGGACTTCGCCGTCGGTTTTCTCCTGCGTGGCGGATTCGGTGGCGAACACCTGGGTCCGGCCCGAGACGGCAAGCCCCCGGTGGACCTCGCCGACCAGGGCGCTCAGAAGGCCCCATTTATCCTCAAAGTCGCCGTCGCGGTATTCGAGCCGGTTGGCCCAGGACCATTTTTCAAGCTTCAGCGTCGCGCCCAGGGAGACCGCGGTAAAGTCCTCGTTTTCGCCCGAGGCGGGGGGGATATCGGGATCGAAATCCTCGGCATCCGCATCCCGAACCGTTTGGCTGCGGTCGAAACCGCCATCAACGCTCCAGCGCTCACTCACCTGCCAGTTCTGGTTCAGGCCGAAAAGGGCGAACATCCTGGGGCCGTATTCGCCGGTCCGCTGTTCCAGGGAGCTGCCCAGGCTCCCGCCGCTCCAGGGCGTGGCCTTGAAACCGGCGCGGGTGCTCTCCGATTCGCTATCGTCGCCCCGGGTGAACTCCTGGGCCGCAAAGATGGTGGTCGATTCGAGAAGCTTGTAATCCGCGCCGAGGGTGGTCCGGGTCGGGAAATCGCCACTGTCGTTATCGCCGAAGATCGACTGCTCATGGGCGGCCCGCAACAATAATCTCTTATAGGCCTGCCAGGTCCCGCCGAGCAGGGCCTGGGTGGAGCGCTCCTCCGCCCCGTTATCGAAGCGGTCCTCCGCGAACCGCAGACCCGTACTCAGGCTGTAGCGCTCGGCCTTATAGGTGAGATCGGTCTGGGCCGCGTCCCGCACCGCATCGGTATCCAGGTTGTACCGGCGGTAGAACAGGCCGCCCAGATCGAGATCGGACTTCAGTCTGTAGACCCCGTCAGCCCCGAACTTGCGGGTTCCATCCTCGCTGCCCTTCTGCTGCCCGAGCCCGAAGCCGCTCTCCTGTTCGCGGAGATAGAGCTTGCCGGCCGCCTTTTCCGAGCGGTGCTCCAGCTCGGCCAGCCAGGCGCTGCCGTCCCTTAAGTCGCCCGGCGCCACGCTTTCGCTGGTCGCAAGCTCCGCCCGCAGCCGGGTCTTGGTGGTAATCTCCCAGGCGGCGTCGATCCCGTAGAGATCGCCCTCACCATTGTCCCGCTGTTCGTGGATGGCGCTGGCCCCGAACTCTAGCCCCGACTCCGGCCGGCGCAGCGCCCCCCTCCCTCCGTAATTGAGGGCGGTATCGCCCTGGCCGGTGACTTCGTAATCGACCACGATATAGACCGGATTGAAGTTCTCGTCCCGGCTGGGGATCGGTTCCTTGAAAAAGAGGGTGCCGGCGCCGTAATCGATATTGTAGTCGAGGTGACGGGAAAGCTCCCGGGAGGGGTGGATTACCTCGCTGCGCAGCCGGTCGCGGACCTCGACGGTCACCTTTTCCGAATTGACCACGATATCCCGCCGGGAGAAACGGTAGAGGCCCGAAGTGCCATCGCCGCGAATCTCCTCCTTGATAAAACCCTGATCGGTATCGCTGGCGAAGAGGTTAAAGGCGGCGTAGCGGCCGTTGTATTCCGCCTTCAGTCCGGTCAGGCTGCGGCTGTACCAGGACAGCTCGGTTTTCGAAAGCCCGGTGTCGTAGTCGCCGAACAGGGCGTAAAATTTATCGCGCTCCATCTTGACATAGAGCTTCTCGGCGCTGGCCGCCTCGTAAGCCTGCCGGCTGGCGTCGCCGTAAAGGGTGTAGTAGGCGTCCGGGTCGATGATCTGGAAGAGCTCCTTGTCCTTGCGGTCCGGCTTGTCGGAGTCGTAGGCCAGGGTCAGGAGCCATTTGCCGAGGACCCGTCCCTTGCCGAAGAAGGCCAGCCTGCCATCGTCGTAAAGATCCTCTTCCGCGCCGGCGGGCAGGTTTTCCAGGTTGCCGCTCACCTCGTCATAACCCACGGTCCCTTCGGCCAGGCCGACCAGGACCCAGTCGCGCAGGACCGGCTTGACGTAGGTCTCCGCTTCCAGGGTGCGGTCGCCGTAGCCGAGGACCGCCCGGTACGACCCGCTGCTCTGGACCGGGGCGAAACGAACATAGCCGTCTCCATCGACCGTGACGGTATTGCCCTCCTCCACCGCCTCGACCTCGCTTGCCACCGCCTTCCGGTTCTCGGGGGGCAGCAGGTCCCCTTCGCGGATCTCCAGTTGGGCGGGAGCCCGGATCACCTTGCCGGTTTCGTCCAGCAGGGCAACTCTCAGGCGGACCGGGGTGATGCCGTCGGCGATATTGCCGTCGGATTCAAGAAGCTTGATGGCGGCGATCTCACCGGTCCGGACGATAACGGCGCTCTCTTCGAAGCGGGCGTTGCCGAAGGGACCGATGCCCTCGATTTTCAAAAGATGCTCGCCCGGCCCGCCGAAATCGATGCCGATATAGCTGTACAGTTTCAAACCCGAGTCCTTGTCATCCATCGTAAAGCCGACCCGCCCGGCGGGGATTTCCGCGCCGTCGAGGAGCAACCGGGGCTTGAGGCGCCCGTCGAGCCGGACCCGTACTGCGGCGATCCGACTGGCCAGCACGCTGCCGTCAGCGGGGGAGAGGATCCCGGTTTGCCGTTTCGCCGGGGCGTTCTTCTCCTGCTCCTCGGCCCAGGTTTCTCCCGGCCGCAGACCCTCGGTTGCGACCTGCCGGGCGCCGCTGCGGTCCTTCAGGATGCTCAGATCGATATTCTCGGTAACCTTTTCGCACTGGACCCGCACCTCGACGCGCCGGTTCAGGGCCCGGCCCGCCGGGGTCGAATTGTCGGCCACCGGCATGGTGTCCGCCGCTCCTTCCAGAATGATCGCTTCGGGAGGCAGGTTCAGGGCTTCGGCCAGATAGCGACCGACGCTTCTGGCCCTGGCCTCGGAGAGGACGTAATTATCGGTGAAGAGGTGCCGGCTGCGGCGGGCGATGGGGGCATTGTCGGTATGACCCAGGGCGTAAAGCCGGATGACTTCCAGCTTGCGGAGCTTCCCGGTCAGCACATCGAGTTCCGCCCTGTCCCGCTCGGAAAGATCGGCGGACAGGGAGGGAAAGTGGGGGCGCACGGTGAAATCGGGCAACCTTTCCCGAAGCAGGAAGAGCTCCCGCAAGAGCAGATTTTCCGCGACCGGGGTGGCAAGATTCTCGGCGGTGGGCGAATCGAAGGTCAGAACCGCGCGGCTCGCCAGTTCTCCCGGCGCTCCCTCGTCGAGCCGGCAGCGGAAGGAGAGCTCCGATTCCCGTCCCGCCGCACCCGCGCCGAGCCGGAATTCCAGGCCGTTCTCCCCGGCAACCGGGTCGGGCAGTATCTCTCCATCCAGCATGGCGCTGCCCTCGACAAAACGCCCCCCCTCGGGCAGGGTCACGGCAAGGCGCAGATTGCGCAGGGAAACGGCGCCCACCTTGATCGGCACCCGAAATTCCGCGGTCTCCCCTTCAAGGGCGCCGTTCAGGGCGATGGTCGCCTCGCCCAGCGCCCTCGGTTTCAGGGCGACATGGAAATCGACGCGCCACATCGAGCCCTCCTGCAGATCGACGAACTGCGAATAGGCCCGACCGGCGAAACGGCTGTTATCCTCGCAGGCGGCGACTTCATACTTCTCCGGCAGGGAATCGAGATCGAGCTGGACCACATGCGAGCCCGGCCGCACTCCCTCGAAATGGAACATGCCGTGTTCGTCGCTCACCACATAGGTGCCGTCCTCAAGGTAGATGCGCACCCCGGCGAGGCCGTCGCTCTCTTCCGGCTCCGGCTGTTCGCAGCCGCCGGTGAAGACCCTCCCCATCAGGAAGGTGGTGGTGCGGAAGAAATCCTCGCCGATCAGCACGGTGGCGGTGGCGGTATTGGAGACGCTGCCGGTCGAGGATACCGCCACGGCGGTATTGACCGCCTCGCCCGGACGAGCTCCGGCGACGACCTCGGCCACATAGCGGATTTCCCGGCTCTCCTTCCCCGGCAGATCCCCGGGGCTGAAGGTCAGGGTGCGGCCGTCGGCGGAAATGGCGGGATCGGCGAACCGCTCGCCGTCCAGGCGGGCCGAACCGGCCTGGTAGCGGAAACCGACCGGCAGACGATCGGTCAGGGTAATCCCGCTGATCAGCCCGGGATGCGGATTTTCCATCTCTACCCGATAGGGCACGAAGTCCCCGGCGGCCGCCCTCTTCTTGGCCGCGGTCTTTCGCAGCCAGACGGCCCCGGCTTCCACGGGATCGATGGGGATATCGATCCGCAGGGCCGGGCCGGGATTGAGCTGGAAGATTTCGTTCCGGGAGCCGATTTCGAGGGCGTAGGGCGCGCCGGGCAAGAGCTGCAAATCCGCGTCGGCAACGGCGGAAGGCGCCGCGTAACCGGCGGGCGGCACCACGTCCAGGCGGTAGTTCCCCGGCGCCACGAAGGGGAAGCGATAGGCGCCGGGGTCGAAGGCGTAGACACTGCCCGAGCTGTCGGTGGCGATTCCCCCGGTGGTGAGGGTCGAGGGATAGCGGCTGATCCCGTCATCCCCGAAAACCACAGCCGGTTCATCGGTGTCCGCCTTGACCAGGGTGACGACAACGCCGTCCACCGGCAGGCCGGTGACGCTGTCGAAGGTAAACCCGAAGGGATCGAACAGGGTGGCGATGGCAACATTGTCGGAATTATCGACCGGATCCACGTAGCGTGCCTCCACGACCCCCGCCTCCCCGACTTCCAGTCTGCCGTCGTAGGTCGTGCCCGTTGCGAGGGAGGACTGGATATAGCCGGTGAAAACCCCGGTGTTCGGCCCGGTTTCGGTGAGGCGCAGGACCTCCACGTCCCCCGTGTCATCGGCGCTGAGGGTGACCAGCACGGTTTCGGCGCTTTCGAAATCGATGTTCTGGTCCGGGTCGGAGAGGCGCACGAAGACCGGCTCGCCCCGATGGAAGATGGCGGCGGGCGCCAAGGGTATGGCGACGCTCAGGTCGATCGGTTCGGAGTCGGGTATCTTAAGAGGCGCGGCGAGAAATTCAAAGGAGCTTCCCGCTCCGTCACCGTTCCGGTAGGCGGTGGCGGAGACCGTCGTCGCTGCGGCCTCTGCGGAACCGGGGGCATACTTCAGGAAAACGATCTCCGAGGGGGTGCGTACCACCACCGTGACACTGACCGAGGAGGAAGCGGCGGGCTGCCCCCCCGATTCGAGTACGGCCTTGTTGAGGATGCGGTCGCCGTGCATGGCTGATGAGGCCTCGTGAGGCAAAAGCAGGAAAAGCAGGGATGCCAGAAAGAGCCCGGCATAAAGGGAAGTCTTCAACAGCTCGACCGGACGCACCGCCGCACCGGTTCCCGGCGCCTGCGCGCCGCGAGCCCGCGTGCGGTCCCGAGGACCGCACGCCGGCTTTCCGGCGATTATGCCGGAAAACCTGCTGCGAAGATGTTTGGTCCAGCCAAAGGGCATGATGTCGTGTTATTCCTTAGTTGTCATGTAGGGGCAAGGCATGCCTCGCCCAGCATGCCTCGCCCAGCTTTTAAATCCAACGGGCTGAATCCGGGCGAGGCATGCCTCGCCCCTACTGGATCGTGACCTGGTAAGCGACGGTCACGCCATTACCGACGGGAAGCGTCCCGGTCGTCATGCTGTCGGCGCCGGCGCCCACATTGACGATCAGGTTTGGATCGCCGCCGGCGACGAAACTCGCCTGATTCGCCCCCACCGCCCCGGCAGCGAAGGTAGAGGGGGTCCCGGCGGGATCAATGTAAAAAACGTCATCGCCGCCGTAGACCCCGGTTTTGAGACCGACGAAGGCTTCCGGGATCAGATCGGAAACGGCGCAGCCGGTCAGGTCGGCGCCGCCGCTATTCTCCGCCACGATGACATACTCCAGGGT
>JBHEOZ010000048.1:8825-10235 GCA_046260555.1 Desulfurivibrionaceae bacterium | reverse complement strand
CCAATATCCTGGGGCTCCTGCTGGGCTGGGGGGTTGGACAGGTGCAAGGTTCAAGGGGCAAGAGGCAAGGTTAAGGACAGGTTCAAGCTGCAAGGTTCAAGCTGCAAGATTAAGGACATAAGGGCATAAGAACATAAGGGCAGCTACGAGGGGCAATCTTTACGGTTAAGGACAGGGCTTCAGCTGCGAATGCCTGATAAAGTGAAATTCACCACGAAGCCGTCACGGATTCAGGTCCTGATTATCGCCGGTACTTCATGTACCATTTGTTGGCATTAATATCTTTCATGTCAATAAGGAGATTGTCACCTTGGACTGTCCGGTCAAGGGGGGCGGGGTTGCATCCGCCCTTCACGACATTGATCCGGTTCGAAGCAAAGCGCTGGCCGCAATTCACGCAGACCATAAAGTCTTCATCCTGG
This sequence comes from Desulfurivibrionaceae bacterium, assembly GCA_046260555.1. GTDB lineage: Bacteria > Desulfobacterota > Desulfobulbia > Desulfobulbales > JAGXFP01 > JAGXFP01. The sequence continues at coordinate 9,813 of JBHEOZ010000048.1, read as the reverse complement.
TAATAGCCCTTGCCGGCCTTGTAACAGACGTCGCAGGCATCGATTGCCGCCCTGATTACCCCGTCATTGCTCTTCAGGACGAAGAAAGTAACCATGGTGCCGTCATCCGCCTTTACCTGGTAATGGTGGGCTTTGCCGTCGTTTATCGCTGAGACCGGAATCCGCAGCTGACCGTCGGCCGGCTTGATCAGATTCGCCCCTCCGGCATTGCTTTCCGTTGAAGTACAGGCATAAGCAAATGTGGCCAGAAAAGCGATTAAGAGGAACAATCTGATTGAAATTTTCATACCAAAACTCCTTGGCTCAAGTAAAATTTAATTATCCGATTCAAGTCAATCTTTATACCACATTGTAATACAATAATCATGCCATCATGCCGGGTTAATCTACCTCCCTGCCATTCGGTACTTTAACGATCCTGCATCCGCACCGTTCTCGAACGATCACGGATTCAGATCAAAATAATGGGTTTCGCGGCTTGGGACAAGCTTGTCCTGAAAATTTAATTTGCAGCGCGCTTTTCTGCGGTTACTATCATCCCCATGGATAAACAGACCCTGAAAAAACTGGCCGCGATTGTCGGCCCGGACCACCTGACCACCGCCGGTGAGGATCTGCTCTGCTACTCCTACGACGGTTCATCCCTCGAATATCTGCCGGCGGCGGTGGCGTTTCCCGGTTCGACGGCGGAGGTCAGCGCGATCATGCGGCTGGCCGGCGCGGAAAGGTTTCCGGTGGTGCCGCGCGGGGCCGGGAGCGGAATGACCGGCGGCGCCCTGCCGGTCATGGGCGGCCTGGTCATGGCGATGAGCCGCCTGAACCGGATCATCGAGATCGACCGCGACAATCAGATAGCGGTGGTCGAACCGGGGGTAATTACCGCCCGCTTCCAGGAGGAAGTCGAAAGGCTCGGCCTTTTCTACCCCCCGGACCCGGCCAGCCGTGAATTCTGCACAATCGGCGGTAACGTCGGCGAATGCGCCGGCGG
>JBHEOZ010000048.1:0-8816 GCA_046260555.1 Desulfurivibrionaceae bacterium | reverse complement strand
TGCAGCGTACTGAAGTACGCTTCATTCCTCGAAATTCGCGCGCCTTGGATCTGACGATTTCTGCTTAGCCATCCCGTGACTTTTTTTGCCTTTTTGCGAGTTTGTCGATCTTGATCCTGTCTTTATCCTTGCAGCTTGAACCTTGCAGCTTGAACCTTGCAGCTGTCCTTAAACCTTGAACCTTTTGGACAAGCGCCGTTACTAAGCATAAGCGCAACTCCGATGATTATGGAGAGGAGGGAAGCTTGTCAATAAATAGCGAAATGCTTCATGACCAGCATGATTCCGGCCAGGAAAAGGACCGGGCCGTTGGCGGAATAGACCAGGTACACCAGGGGATAACGCGAGCCGAGCAACTCCTTGAGCTTCTGCCGGTTGACCAGGCCCGGCACCCAGAACAGCACCGAGACCAGACCGCCGGTCAGGATCAGAATAATTCCCGTCACCAGAAACAACATTTTAGCCCTCTTTTGTCTTGTGAATAGTGATAAATGGCGTCGTAAATACTTAAGTCTGCCGCATCGTGGCCAATTTTTGTCCCTGGCCATACCGGTAAGGGATCGCCTTGGCCAAGGCAGGAAGGAGTCAAGGGCTCCTGGCATTGCTTGGGAGGTACCCTGAGGCATGGTTATTAAAAGCTGAGCTGACCCGGAATGTTTGAGTATATTATCAACATCGTTGCCGCCTTGCATCTGCACAGTTCTCGACCGCTCACGGATTCAGGTAATAAAAAGGCCGCCTCCATTGCCGGAGGCGGCCTTGCTGTTTTATGGGCCGGTAATCTGCAGAACCGGTGCTTATTTGGCTTCGGCGGCAGCTGGTTTGAAGTCGGAGTAGACGTTCAACCCTCTCAGCAACATCAGGGCGGTTCGCAGCTGGTTGTCCTGGAAGAGTTGTTCTTCGATTTCCCTGGCTTCCTCGTCCGCCTTTTCCTTGGTGGTTTTATTTTTATCCGTGGCGTTGGTCTCACTCGGTTCTTCTTTGACTTTCGGCTCGTCACCGTTTTCTATATGATGCCTGAGGTCAATTTCCCGGAGAAATGACGGGGACTTCTTGTCTTCAGTTTTTTCGGGCGGGGTGATTTTCTCAACCAGAATGTCCGGTTCGATCCCCTTGGCCTGGATGGAACGACCACTCGGCGTATAATAACGAGCGGTTGTTAAACGCAGACCGGCGCCGTTACTCATCGGAATAATGGTTTGGACCGAGCCTTTGCCGAAGGTCTGGGTGCCGACGACCAGTGCCCTTTTGTGATCCTGGAGGGCGCCGGCGACGATCTCCGAAGCGCTGGCGCTGCCTTCATTGACCAGTACCACTATCGGGAATTCATATTTGGTCCAGCTCGACCGCGCTTCATAGGTGGTGTTCTGGTCTTCAATGCGGCCCTTGGTAGAGACAATAACCCCTTCATTGATGAAGACATCCGAAATCTTTACGGACTGGGAGAGAAGCCCGCCCGGATTGTTGCGCAGGTCGAGGATCAGACCGGATATCCTGCCTTGTCCGCTGATCTCCTCAAGGGCCTTCTTGAAATCGCTTGAAGTCTTGCTTTGGAAGTTGGTTATGCGAATGTAGGCGTATCCGGGGGCCAGAATTTTGTGGCGAACGCTTAAAAGCGGAATCACGTCCCTGACGATGGCGTAATCCTCCAGATCGGTCCAACCTTCGCGGTAAACCGAGATATTGACCGTGGTCCCCTTGGGGCCGCGCATCTTTTTGACGGCCTCCATCAGGGTCATGTCCTTGGTAAGCTCACCCTCGATCTTGACGATCTTGTCTCCCGCCTTGAGACCGGCCCGGTCGCCTGGAGTATCCTCGATCGGCGAAACTACGGTGAGGGCCGAATCCTTGATGGTGATCTCGATGCCGATGCCGGTAAAGCTCCCCTTGGTTTCCAGTTTGAGTTCCCTGAAGTCGTCCGGCTTCATGTAGGAGGAGTGGGGATCGAGGGAGGTGAGCATGCCCTTGATCGCGCCCTGGAGAACTTCGGTTACATCGACGCTTTCGACATAGTTTTTCTGGATAAGGCTCAAGACGTTCGAGAAAATCTCAAGGCTCTGGTAGGTGTCGTGGGGTTTGGCGTCGGCGTCGCTGCCGGTGGGCCACATGGTCACGGCCAGCAGCATCGGCGTGGCGATAATGACGGTTAATAAGGTTTTCCTGAAGGTTGACATTTTTTTTATGCGCATTCTAGTAATCCCGTTAAATTATAAAATATTCGGCTGAAAATCGGTTGTCCGTTTTATTGTTGTTTCCGAACCCGCGCGAACAGTTGGCCGCTGGCGGAAATTTCACCTTAATACTCTAATACACTATCATTTCGAGGGCCACCGAACAATCAATTATTCCTCGTCATTTCCTTCTCTGCCCCGATGGCGGCTTGGGCGGAACCGATGTTGAGCATTTCCCGGTTAAGCCAGTCAAGCGGGTCCAGCGGTTCGGTGCCGTGCCTGATTTCAAAATGGAGCCCTTCGCCGAGCAGGCCGCCGCCATCGTTCATGATGCCGATCGCTTCGCCGGTGCTGACCACTTCTCCCTCTTTTTTGTATAGTTCGGCCGCCCGGGAGATCAGGCTGTAATACTGATGGCCGTGGTCGATAATGATCAGGTTGCCGTAACCTTTCAATTGACCGGCGTAGACCACCTTGCCGCTGTGGATCGCCTTGATCTCGGTGCCGGCCACGGTCTTGATGTCGATACCGTCGGCGTGGGTGGTGATCCCGAATTTACCCTGTTTGCTTTTACCGAAGAAGGTCGTTACCGAACCGCGTACCGGCGGGGGCAGCCTCCCTTTATTCATGGAGAACGAGCGCTCCGATCCCGGCCGCCTCTTTTTGGGCGATGAGTAGTATCGTTGCTGGGATTCACGGCTGGCCATGAATTTCCCCCGAAGTTCGGCCAGGGTTTCGGTGAGTTCGGTCGAGGCCTGCTCCATCTCTTCAATAGCGCGGCGGTAAAGCTTTTTCTCGGTATTGACCCTGGCAAGCAGCGCTATGCGTTCCTTGCGAACGCTCTCCATCTCCCCCGCCTGATTCTCGGCGGTAGCGATCGCCCTCAGGAGTTCGGCCCGTTCCTCCTCCAGACTCTTCCTGGTCTCGGTGAGCATTTCAATTTTCAAGCGGTAATCGTCAATCACCTGCTGATCGTATTTGATCAAGGCCTTGAAATATTCATTGAAATTCAAAAGATCGGGGAGGGTGCCGGCCGAGAAGGTCGCATTCATCAGGCCGAGATCGCCCATCCGGTAATAGGCGGCCAGCCTTTCCTCCACGTGCTCCTTGACCATTTCCTTTTCGGCGCTCCGGCGGGCAACCTCCGTGACCTTCTCCTCGATCAGCTTTTCGTGTCTCGCCGTTTTTTCGTTCAGCCCGGCCAGCTTTTGCCGGGCATTCCTTAAGGCCTGTTCGATTACTTCAAGCTGACCGAAGAGGTTGCTCTCCTTGGCCCTCGCCTTAAGGACCCGGTCGTGGTGGTCTTCGATCTCTTCCCGCACCCGTTTTATTTTCTTTTGCTGACTTTCAATCTCTTTAGAAAGATCGGCGGAACCCGGCTCGGCGGAGCCCGGGCTCACGCTGAGGAGTAAAAGGAAAAAAGCTATGCTGAAGATCGGATGTCTTGACATATCAGGTTACGAATCAGATCCGCATGTGTTTTCGAATCGAAATCAGGCTGCCGCCGACGCACAAGAGGACCGAGCTCGCGGCGATGATCGCCGTGGTTTTCGGCGGGAAGAAGGAGAAGTCGAGCATGTTGAGAAAACCGGGGCCGCTCAGGTGTCCCGTGGTCCACTGAAAGATCAGGTAGAGCAGCAGAAGGCCGCAGGCGGAGCCGATGATGCCCTGCATGATCCCTTCGATAAGCAAAGGGGTCTGGATGAATTTATTGTCGGCGCCGACCAGCCGCAGCACTTCGAGCTCGGCCTCCTTGGCCACCACGGTCAGCCTGATTGTCGAGGAGACCATGAAGACGGTGGCCATGACCAGCAGAACCCCGCTGAGGATGACGATTACCCGCAGCAGTTCGATAAAGTAGCCGAACTTCTCCATCCAGCTCTGGCCATACTGGACCTTCTCGGCGGCGGGCAGGGTGGTCAGATAGTCGGAAAACTGCTTGAGGCCGGTCAGGTTCCGCATGTTCCGCTGGGGGTAAACCTCGATGGAGGGCGGTAGAAAATCCGGACCCAGATCGGCCAGCACATCCTTTTCGGAATCGAGCTGGCGGCCGAGGCGCTCAAAGGCCTCGGCCCTGGAGATGAATTCTATTCTCTCCACCTTGCCGAAATCCCTGATCTTGTTCTCGTACATCGGCCTGGCTTCGGGCTGGACCTCTTCGTTCAGGTAGACGATCAGCCGCAGTTCGTCGCCCAGTCTGCTGCCGGCGTTGACGATATTCAGGTAGATCAGCAGGAAAAAACCGAAGATCAGCACGGAGAGGCTGATGGTCATCACGGTCATCAACTGGGTCGGCCAGTTATGGCGCAGGTTGCGGCCGGTCTGTTTGATATGGAAATAGGTTTTGTGACCCATCTTTAAATTATCTCCCGCTCAACTGTTCTGGTTGTGTCAAGGTTGTTGAAGATTCTCTCAAGCGTTGAGCAGCGGCAGCTGCCGGTGGCCGACGTGGCCGCTGAACAGGCCGTGGGTGAGCTCGACCTTGCGATGCCGCGATTTCCGGTAGATCGATTCGTCGTGGGTGGCGATGATTATGGTGCTGCCCGTTTTGTTGAGCTCTTCGAACAGCTCCATTACATAAGCGGATGCTTCCTGATCGAGGTTGCCGGTCGGTTCGTCGGCCAGGATCAGGGGCGGCGCGTTGGCGGCGGCCCGGGCGATTGCTACCCGCTGCTGTTCGCCCCGGGAGAGTTTCGCGGCCTGGACCTCGCGTTTATGGGTTATTCCGAGGATCTCCAGAAGCTCGCCGACCCGTTTGCGGATCACCCTGGGACTGCGGTACATGACCTCCATGGGGATGGCGATGTTCTCGTAGACTGTCTGCCTGGGCAGGATCTTGAAATCCTGGTAGACCACTCCGATCTGGCGCCGGAGTTTCTGGACTTCGTTTTGCCTGATTCTGCTCAGGTCGTGGCCCGCCACCTCGATAACGCCCTTGGTCGGCCGCTCGATGCAGCAGATCATCTTGAGCAGGGTGGTCTTGCCGGCCCCGCTCATTCCGGTCAGGAAGACAAGCTCGCCCTTGCCGACCGCCAGTGAGACATTTTGCACCGCGATGATGTCCGGCGGGTAGACCTTGGTGGCCTTGACAATATCGACAATCGGCATGTCGTCTGGAAATGATTTAAGCATCTATATTAGTACCGGTTTCTGATTATTTCGCGGTATTGATCCGGCCGGGGCAGATCCGTTATCCACCAATCACGGCGGTCCGAACGGCTAACTGTATAACATATTGGAAGAAAATGACATTCTATTTGTCCATTGCCGATTCGCGGGCGCCGGCGCCGGGCAGGATTGTTCCAGACTCAACTTTCTGAGTTTGGTTAATCTCCCGAATAATAGAGGGGTTTTGGCGATTTTTTCGTGCCTGTGTTCCACAAGAAGCCAGAAGCCAGGAGTCAGAAGCCAAGAGAAAAGCTTTAAAATCAGTCATTCCGGCTTCTGGCTTCTTGATTCTGGCTTCTCATCATGGAATGCCACTATGACTCTGAATCATTTTATGACAGTAAACCAATACCATAAAACAAGTCAGAAAGTTGAGTTCCAGGGGAACTCGAGAAAAGTATCCGGGCGGCGATGATCACTCCGGTCCGAAAACGGCGTTGAAGATCCCATAGGCCTCCCGGACCACCGCTTCGCCGCTGTCGATCTCGAGATAGGAGCCGCCGGTGATCTCCTGCTCGATCAGCTTGTCGCTGGAGTGGATCAGGCCGCCCAGGGGCAGGTCACTTTCCCTTGCCGCCTCCTCGATCTTGGCGAGCAGTTCGTCGGAGGCGGGATTCGGCACCCGGTTGACCACCAGGCATTGCTGCCTGACCTCGATGCCCAGGGGGCCGGTCAGCTCGGCGATTCGGCGGGCGGTAAGGATGCCGCGGGCCGAGGGGTCGGAGGTGACGAAAAGGTGATCGATCTGCCGCATGTTCATCCGGCTCAGGTGCTCCATGCCGGCCTCGTTGTCGACGATGATGTACTTGTAGTTGCCGGCCAGATGCTCCATGGTCATCGCCAGGTGCTGGTTGGCGGCGCAGTAGCAGCCGGGTCCGTCGGGCTGGCCCATGGCCATCAGATCGAAACCCTTATCCTCGACCAGGGCCTGGTGGACCTTCATCTCCATGTACTGGTCCCGGGTGATATTCGGCGGCAGATCGCCCTTCAGTTCCTTCCTGATCTGGCCGATGGTCAGCCCTACCTCAAGGTTTAAAAGCTCGTTGAGGTTGGCGTTCGAATCGGCGTCGACCGCCAGCACCGGGGTGAGATTTTTTTCGGTAAGGTACTTGATCAGCAGGGCGGAGAGGGTGGTCTTGCCGGTCCCTCCCTTGCCGGCCATGGCGATAATCTTGGTCATCCGGAGCTCCTCTTGGATGGAAATTAAATAATTAAATATGGCTATGAATCGGACTCAGCTAAAAATTCGATTTTTCCGGTATTCCGTTGATGAGTACTGGATTCCGGCTTACAGCATGCCGGAATGACATTCAATACGCCGGGGTCGTCATTCCCGCACGTTTTTAGCGGGAATCCAGAAGTTGAAGCTGAGTTTCATATAGAGCCACTAATAATGATGTATCAGCAAGATAATCTGGGTCAGTCGGTGAGATTAATCGATGACGAGAGAGCCGGCGAAAACATTCAAGGATTTGATTGTCTGGCAGCGGGCTCATCGACTGGTCCTCGCCATATACAAAATAACCGCGACTTTTCCCGCGCATGAACTTTACGGGCTGGTCTCGCAGATCAGGAGAGCGAGTGTTTCAATTGCCGCCAACATAGCTGAAGGTTTCACTAAAAGATCGACTCCTGAGAAGGCACGTTTTTGAGCATTTCCCAAGGGTCACTTGAGGAAGTTCGCTATTACCTGATTCTCTCCGAAGATCTTGATTATGCTGAAACAACAAAACTCCATGACCAATTGACTGAAGTCAGTAAATTGCTTGAAGCGTATAGAAGTTCCATTCTGGCCCGAAGCTCCTGACTCCCGGCTCCCGGCTCCCGGCTCCCGGCTTCTGGCTTCTGAGTTATCAAAGTGAAAAAATGCTCGAAACAATAACCTCCATAAAACCCCTCCTGGCCGCCGTGGTCTCCTTGGCCGCGGTGCCGCTGATCGTCCTGGCCGGTAAAAAACCGAACCTCCGCGAGGGGGTGACCTTTGCGACCGGTCTGCTCAAGTTCGGCCTGGTGCTCTCCATGCTCGGGGCGGTACTGGACGGCAAGGTCATCGAGTATTCCCTGGTCGAGGTGCTGCCCGGCCTGGCCATCGCCTTCCGGGTCGACAGTCTCGGGATGCTCTTCGCCCTGGTCGCCTCCTCCCTCTGGCTGGTCACCTCGGCCTACTCGATCGGCTATATGCGGGGCCTCGCCGAACATGCCCAGACCCGCTATTTCGCCTTTTTCGCGGTGGCCCTGTCGGCGACGATCGGGGTGGCCTTTTCCGCCAACCTCTTCACCCTTTATCTGTTCTATGAAATGCTCTCCCTGGCCACCTATCCCCTGGTCACCCATCATCAGGACGGGGAGGCCCGGATTTCCGGGCGCAAGTATCTGACCTATATTCTTGGCACATCCATCGCACTGGCCTTGCCGGCCATGCTGATCTGCTATAACCTGGCCGGCACCCTGGAATTTGGCGGAGCGGGCTTGCTGGCCGGGTCCGGCGCCTCCCGGGAACTGCTCCTCGTCCTGCTTTTGATGTTCGTCTTCGGCTTCGCCAAGGCGGGGATCATGCCTCTGCACGGCTGGCTGCCGGCGGCGATGGTGGCCCCCACTCCGGTCAGCGCCCTGCTCCATGCCGTGGCGGTGGTCAAGGTCGGGGCCTTCTCGATCTTCCGGATCGTCACCGGGGTCTTCGGGATCGACCTCCTGAAAACCATGCATCTGAACGATATCGTCCTGATTTTAGCCGCAATCACCGTCCTGGCCGCCTCGCTGATCGCCCTTTCCCAGGACGGCCTGAAAAGGCGGCTCGCCTTCTCGACCATCGGCCAGCTCTCCTACATCGTCATGGGCGCGGCCCTGCTCTCCCCGAAAGGCATGCTTGGCGGCATGCTCCATATCGCCATGCACGCCTTCGGCAAGATCACCCTCTTCATGTGCGCCGGAGCGATCTTCGTCGCCACCGGCAAAAAATATATCAGCGAGATGGTCGGCATCGGCCGGAGGATGCCGGTGACCATGTTCGCCTTTCTGATCGGCTCCCTGTCGGTGATCGGCCTGCCGCCGACCGGCGGCTTCATCAGCAAGTGGTTTCTGGTCCTCGGCACTCTGGAAGCCGAACAACCGGCCATGCTCTTCGTGCTGCTCGGCAGCTCCCTGCTCAACGCCGCCTATTTCCTGCCCATCGTCTATCGCGCCTTTTTCTGCACCCCGGCGGAGGCGAGGTTCGGCGACAAGGTGGAGGAAGCGCCGCTCTGGTGCGTGGCGCCCCTGGTGCTGACCGCCCTGGTGACCATCATCCTGTTTTTCTATCCCCAACCCTTCGCGGACCTGGCCCGCCTGGCAGCCCGGGGTTTTATCGGCGGTTGAGGGCAATCAAGGGGAAAAATGTCGATATAAATTTTATCACGTTACGATTTGATTGCCCGTTGCCCGTTGCCCGTTGCCCGTTGCGTGAGGAGTGAGGAGGTGAGGAGGTGAGGAGGTGAGGAG
>JBHEOZ010000047.1:0-10310 GCA_046260555.1 Desulfurivibrionaceae bacterium | reverse complement strand
GATTTGGTATAGGATTCCGGTAAAAGGTCAGATCCGATAAATCTTCTGCCGGGAACCTCTTTCCGGAACGGCAATCTCCCAAGGATAATTGTTGCGCAACAATCCATAATTTGTTCGGATGCATGGATGCCCTGCCGGGAGGAATTCCACTCAACAACTGAACCCTTAAGGTACGTTAATGACATGAAGAGAGACTCAAACAGACTTTACGAGCTGATGGATCCCGGCTCTCCAGCTGAAACCCTTGCTGAGATAAAAAATATCCTGCCCTTGATCGACCCGCCCCCGGACCCGGCGCCGATCGAAAGGATATACGGAGATATCATTCGCCTCTTTACCGGAGAATATCCCGGATACCGGGCCAGCAATACGAGATACCATAACCTGGAGCATACCTGCTCAAGCGCCCTGGCGGCGGCGAGACTCATTCATGGTCTGCATGTCCAGGGAGAGGTCTTCTCGCCAAGGCTTGTTGAGCTTTGCCTGATCGGGACGCTTTTTCATGATACCGGCCTGATCCAGACCGAGGAGGAAGTGGAGGGTACCGGAGCACGGCACACCATCGGCCACGAGGATCGCTCGATAGCCGTGATGGGGAAATACCTGGCCGAAAAGGGCTATTCCCCGGAGGACATCCGCGACTGCGGCCATATGATCAAGGGTACGGAGCTCTTCTTTCCCATGGAGGAGATCCCGTTCGACTCCGAGGAAGTCAGGACCATGGGCAAGGTTGTGGGAACCGCCGACCTGGTTGCCCAGATGGCGGACAGGAATTACCAGGAAAAACTGCCCCTGCTTTTCCTGGAGTTCCAGGAAGCCGGGTTGGAAGGGTTCGAGTCCCCGTTGGAACTTTTCAGAAAGACCGAGGAATTCTATCGCAAGGTGGCGAGGAAAAGGATGACCGGTGTACTTGGCGGGATTTCCGCCGCGGCCCTCTACCATTTCCGGGAGAGGTGGAAAATCGACAAGAATCTTTATGAGGAAGCCATCAAGTACAATATAAGACAGATGAAGGAGACGGTCATGGAGTCCCTTCTGCAGCTCTCCATTGTTTCAGGGGGGCGGAGAAAATAGATGGGGTAAGAGATCACAGGGATCGGATCAATTGTAAAAGTTCACCGGGTGAGAGCACGGTCCGGCGCCGGTAAAACTCCGCCACTGTAGCCGTTCAGCAGTGCCCCGGATGTGCGCAAGCAGGCCGGCGAGCTGTAGCGGTTCTACGCGAGCCGGCCTGATCGCGTGCAGATGGGATGCTGCTGAACGGCTGCAATCAATTACCGGAAAAGATATGCTGTACGGGTTGGATTCCGAAAGTTGCCGGATGATAGGTCTCGATGATTTCCCTGACATAGCTGCCGGTTTCGGGGGCGCGCTCGTCCAGGTTGATTATTTCCTTTTTTTTGTAACCGCCTTCATTGTCCTTTTCCAAAACGCAGACCAGCGGTCTTTTCGAAAATTCCCGGCTCGGCGAACTGACCACCAGGGCCAGTTCGCCGGTGTCAAGCCGCAGCAGGGTGCCGACCGGGTATAGCCCGAGAATATTGATGAAAACCTTGATGAGAATGGGATCGAAGTGGATGCCGGCACGATCGAACATGTAGCCGAGGACGCGGTCCGGGCTCAGCAGGGATCTCCGGTAGGTGCGCGATGAGGTCAGGGTATCGTATTTATCGGCAATGGCAATGATCTTGCCGAACAGGGTTAGCGGTTTTTTCCAGTCGGCATTGGGATAGCCGGACAGATCGTATTTAAGATGGTGCTCAAAAAGCGGCACCAGGATTCTGGCCTTGCTGTCCGGGGTGGCCTTGAGTTTTAACAGCAGTCTGGCGCTGTTCAGGGAATGCTCCTGGATCATTTGCCGCTCACGGTCATCGAGCTTACCTTTTTTGTGGAGAACCTCGGCGGGGATCTCGATTTTGCCAAGGTCATGAAAAAGGGCGCAGATGCCAAGACTGACCAGGGTGCGACGCGAGAGGTTGATCCGCCTGCCAATGCACATGGCCAGCATGGCGACATTGACCGAATGGGTGAAGGTATAGTCGTCGAATATCCGCAGGGTGCTGATCGCCGCATAAACCGCGTCATCCTCGATAAGATTGGTCACCATGTCCTGGACGACCCGGACGGTTTTCCCTATACCGATTTCGCTCTTGTTGTCTTTAATCTTCCGGGCAACTTCTTCCAGGGAGGCCTTGGTGTAGGTGTAGTCCCTTCTGGCTCTTTCCAGCCGTTCCGCCTTGTCCAGGGTGGAGGACTCCCGGTCATCCCGGGGGCTTTCCGATTTTTCGAGCAGTTCAACCCATTGGATATTTTTGGCAGCGAGGGTGTCGGTGAGCCAGGCGAGAGGTTCCGGCTTTTGCCCGGATTGGTCGAGCAGGCGCAGGAAAGCCAGGATATCCTCCGCCGGGGCATGCTTGACAGCTTCAAGAAAACGCACCCCCTCCAGGTTGCGGGCGGCAAAATAACGGATAATATTATCAAAAAGATTCTTCGAGGCTCTGTTGTAGGAGAGCTTTTCATCATCGACATACAACTGGTCAGTGGAGATTTTGAACGTCAATGACCCGTTCCCCATGCAGCTGTTTATCGATTCGGAGAATTTCTCAAGTCCTCTGGTCACCAGGGTATGGCTGTCACTGTGAATCCTGGCGGTCTGGCTCAGGCTGTAGAAGTTCCGCAGGAATTCTTCAAACTGGGAAGAGGAGCTGTATTTCGCGGGATCGGTCATCGGGGGTTTTCTCCGGAGGCCGTTATGGTTCGGGTGGTGGCCAAAGCTTTCCTGATCACTCTGAATCTGCTCCTTGCCGCTTTCCGGAGAACATCCTTTGCCGCCGGAGTACCGAGTAATGCCAGGGCAACGGCTGCCCCCTCCCGGAAAATCAATTTCCCCGAACCGATGAAACTGTTCCATCCCCGGCCCAGAAGCACTCCGCGCAGGAAGGGAACCGCCCGGTCGGAGCCGCAGCGGCCGAGGGTTTTATAACAGGCAAGGGTGTGGGCCGGATTCTCCTGGGCGAAATTATCCTTCAAATAGTTCAGCAGCAATGTTTCCACCGTGCTGGATTTGTGCTTTGCAAAAGCCGCAAGGAGAGAGGTGCGGATCCCCTGACTGGGGTCATCGATAAGTGCAAACAGCCTCTGGGCGTACTTGGGGTCCCGGTCAATCAGTTCTTCGATCGCCTTCCGGCGCACCCTGTCGGAGGAGTGGTTACACATCCTGAAAAGGATTTCATTGACCCGGTCCCCTTGCAGGCGATTCAGAATGAGCAGAAGCTCTTCCCCCATCTCGGCGCCATGCTGCCTGGCAATTTTTTCAAGGGGGGCAAGGTCACGCCGGCTCAGGTCCACTATCACTTCCGAGACCATCTGTCGTATCCCGGCTGAGCCTCTCCGGATGAGAACCGGCACCAGAAAGGGGATAACCTGCGGGGAAAAATAATGAAGGGTCCGGTCAAGAGCCTTTAGCTTTTCAATTTCACCTGTATTCAGCTTCAAGAGGTTGTCGCGGAAGAGTTGAAAAATTTCGGGCCGGGAAAGATCCTGGAAAAACCGGGCGATGCAGATGCTCCGCCAATCCTCTTCGCTTGAGGTTCCCGGCCCGGAGAGCTGGGCCAGCTCCTGAAATAATTTGACCAGCAGATCGAATTTATCCAGCCCGATGCTTTCAACGGCCACTTCCGAGATGAACTCCAGAACCGCAGTGAATTTCTCCCGCCCGGTCTGGTTTTTAAGAATAATCAGTAACAGCTCAAAGAGGTCCTCGGTGATATCCCAGCTTTCCTCCTCCTCGATCATTTGCAGGAGTATCTTGAAATCATCCCTGGACAGCTCCAGTTGGGCAGCACTGATCGATGGGTCGGCAATACTTCGGGCATAAGGGTCCTTACGGTCCGCTCCTTCCGGTTGCCGGGACTGGTCCGGTGCATTTTGCTTAGCGGCTTCTTCTTGATCCGCAACCTCTTCCTGCCGGGGTGCGGGAGGGGGGAGTTGGGAAAAATCCAGCAGCAACAGGTCCTGCCAGAAGATATCAACCGCCTTGAAATCTATATATTCAAGTTCCTCATCCATCAGGGCGGTGACAATGTCTCCTTCGGTTTCTTCGGCGAACGACCTGTATTTATTAGCTATCCTGAAAAAGGCGGCGAACTCCTCGGGGGTAAGGCCCTCTTGGAACTCAATCCATTTGATCCCGTCACGGTAGAGCAGGGTTATGAGCTCTTCCGCGGGGGCATCCGGCGAGATTACATGGATGGGGTGAGACCCGCAAAGGAGACGGTCTTTTTCCACGGTCAGCCGCAGGTCGCCATGGGTCGAGAAAAAATTGCCGAAAGCGGCAACCAGGTTCTCAAAGGCTTTCAGCGTAGAGGTGTGATCCTCCGGATAGAGGCCGTAATTTTTCCAGGCCAGGAGGAAAATGTTGATCAGCTGTTTGGCATCCTGCAAGCCCTTCTCTGAAAGGGATGGTGAGGCTGGAATTATCGTTTGTTCTTTTGAGCCCACTTTTTCCACTTAGTCATGGGAACTTTGAATGATCCCGGTTTTCATTTCTTTCCCGAATATATCAGCAATCAGCTGTCATTTCGAACGAATGTGAGAATTCTTGTTGTTTACACCCACAGGGCACCCCAAGGGCATTTGCTTCGCGGCACATAAGTTTCGTTTGCACCCTGAAGGGCATAAAAGCAGACAAGCTGCTCAACTTAAGCTTTAACCAATTGATACTATTAAGATTTCTCCAGTTGGCCGAAATGACATTATGGCAATCCCGACTTTTTGCGAACTTGTCAGGTTTGAGAAACTCGCAAAAATTCACGGAATCGCAGCCTTTTTCTACAAACCAAGAAGGTTAAGAATGTAGCATAACCTATGAAAATATCACAGTGGATATATTGACCTGCTATTGGGTTTTGACCAGGTCAAGCTGTTGCTTTCATGGAGAAATGATATCCTGTTTGCAATAGGATCAGGCCTCCTGATTCCGGGAATCAGCGGGACATCCTTTGGACTAAAAGTTTCCTGGGCGAAAGTTGGAGAATCGGACTTTGCAGCGCCATCATTTTTTACCGCCATCCTCCTCCTCGGCGGTCTGCAATTCATCGGTCAGATCGATTTCCTCCTCACGACCGGATTCCTCAAGATCATTGCGCATGACTTGCGAAGTTGTTTTGCCTTTGCCGGTCGGATACCAGATCCCCGGCTTCGAGAAGGCCTGCCAGCCGTGGCGGAGGATCTTGATCAGGGTGAAGCTGATCCACAGCGCCCAGGCCAGCATGGCCAGCCGGTACCAGAAGAGCGGCACCGAGAGCAGCCAGGCCCGGGGCAGGGTGTTGCCGCTGTAGTCCTGATACCAGCGGAGCAGCTCGGAGGTGGAGCCGTTGCCGATAATGTTCATGTCGGGATGGCCCAGCAGTCCGCGACTGATCGCGACCAGCAGCGCCAGGATTGCCAGCCCGGTCAAGGCCCCGAGACAGACTTGCAGGAGGTTGAAGGTGCCCCTGTCCAGGTCCGGTTTCAGCTTACCGCGAAAGTGGAGGGCGATCAGCCAGCCCACCACCAACAGCCCGCCGACAAGATTGCTCTGACCCAGGCCGATGCCGAGCAGCAGCCACTGGCCAAAACCGAGGGGAGTCAGGCCGCTTTTATGGAGGCCATAGGCGGTCAGCACGATAACCAAAAGCACCGCCCAGAAGAGAATCGCCGGACCCATGGCCGGGCCGGAAAGCAGCAGGGGCCAGCGGTTGGTCGGGACCTTGAGGTCGATATTGGTATTGGCGCTCGCCAGGCCCAGATCGATTTCCGGGGTCTTGTAGGCGGCGGTCAAGCCGTTCTCCCGGCGCCAGTCAAGATGGATCTCCTGCTCTCCCGGCCTGATGGGCACGGTAACCAGGCGTCCTTCCTGGCGAATGGTCTGGACCAGGTTGTCAATCCTGACCTCCCGGAGTTGACTGTCCGGCGGCAGGGTAATGGTGTGCTGGCCCCCCTGGCTGCCGCGCAGGTTAAGTTCAAGTTTAACGTCGGTGGCCCGTTGGCCGGGGTTAACCTCCAGCCGGCTTTTGTCGATGGTGACGGTCTGGCCGGAAACCCCCTGGGGGCGGCCGATCATCAAGGTTAACTCCTCGCCCGGCCAGGGATGCCATTTCGGGGCCCACTTGCTACCGACCTGGTGGAGGATCACCGGAAGGCCTTCGTATTCCAGATGAAAAATCGGCGAAGCGTACACCTGCCAGGTCTCGGTCCAGTCGTCGGTCCGGGCATGTCTCAGGAGCAGTTTCTCGTTTTTATCGATAAGCGAGTGGAATTTGAGGTAGGAGTCCTGGGGGTCGAGGTTGATCCGGGCCTTGCCGCCCCTGACCTTAAGGTTGCCTGATACCACCGCTTCGCCGGGGAGCAGGGGGTATTCGACCACCACCCCCGAGCCGAGCGGGCTGATGCGGGTAACCGTGGTCTCGATCCGCCAGTCCAGCCCAAGCCGCAGGTCTCTTTCGATCCGCACGAACGGCGGCAGAATCCCGCTCTCCAGGACGTGGCTGCCGGCCTCTTCTCCTTGCCTGACAATCCGCCTGAAGTGGAGGCGGTTGTCGATGGCGCCGTCCCGGTGAACCCCCTCGGTGGTCCAGCCGGACTGTTCGACCCGCAAACGGTGGGGTTTCAGGGGCAGGGGCAATTGCAGACTGTCACCGGGCGGAATCGGGCCGCTTAATCGGACCGTGTGTCTGCCGGCGGGAACCATCAGCCAGAGCGATTGGCCGGTGGCATAGATGGCGGTGGCGGGAACCTTATCGATGCTTACCGAGCGGGCCAGCCAGTGTTGGGGGTGGCCGGGCAAGGGGATCGCCACTTTGGCCGCCGCGGCGACGCTTAATTCCAGGTCCAGCCGGTCGGGGGTGATCTCAATCGCCATGGCCGGGATATCGGCGCAGTTCGGAAAGCACTCCTCTTTTTCCAGGAGCCGTTCCCGCAATTCCTCGAAGAGGGCGGGGGAGGGAATCTCGGCAGCCCGCCCTCCGGCCGGAAGTAGCAGCGGTAAAAAGAGCAGGGGGATGAGCAAAAATGCTTTCCGGTCGGGAAAGCGCCAGCCCCCCGGGCGGTTATAGCTGACCCCAAGGAGGGTCAATGCCAGTGCGATCATCAGGCCGATCCGCAGGAAGGCGAGAAACATCGATGTCCCGGGGCCGAGCATCAATAAGCCGATCTCCTGGCCGCGTTTGACCGGTCCCGACCAGCTCATATGTACCGTATTCCACCGCCAGGCGGGGATGCCCGGCCCGGTCTGATTGATCATGGCCGGATCGCGTTGGGCCACCTGTTTATCGACAGGAGCTCCGGGGGCGACATCGGTGGCGTAGATCCCTTTCAAACGGGCGACGCCGCGTTCCTCCAGGTCGGCCAGGCTCTCCGCCGAGTGCATGACGATCCCGGCTTCCGGTTCCAGCTGTTTTTGCCCGGCTCCGGCGGGGATCTGGTGCGCTTGGAATTCTCCCATGGCGATTTCCGGCTTTTCAAGCTGTGGAAAGATGCCGACCCGCAGGTGCTGGGCCGAGAAGGGAATGGCGATGATAACCAGGAGCAGAAAGGCCAGGGCGTGGTAGATCTTGACCGCTTGCCTGATCCGTCCTTCGGGTAAGGTGCGGACCAGGGCGACACCGATCAGGAGGGCCAGCCAGATCCACCTGGGAGCGCCCGGTTCGTGGAAGAGGAGGGCTAAAGTGATAAAACCTAGCACGGCCACCGGCCTCGAGTAGAGCTTGGCCAGGGCGATGGTGAAGATCAGCAGAATGAAGATATCGAGCAGGGTCCAGCGGTTCAGCCAGGTGGCGGGAATATTGTCGATGCCGGTGGCGTGGATCAGACGGTAGCCGGGGGGCAGGAAAAGGCGGGCATCGACCTTCCGGAAATCCTGGTCCCAGCCGACCGCAGGGATCCGGCCGATTCCGCCGCGATATTCGCTGTCGGCGGTGATCTCGACCACTCCGTTGCGCAGCTCGATCCCCGTTTTGTCGGAGCCTTCCATCCTGGTAATGAACTGGTCCTCGCCGTCAATCGCTACCCGGCCGAGGTTGAGAGACGGCGCCATTTCCAGCCGCCAGTCGGAGGTCTTCTGGCCGGAGATCCGGTCCTGGATCGTAAAGCCGCTGCCGTCGAAGCGGAGCCAGAGCGCGCGCCGCAGGCTCAGCTGGTCCGGGGCGGGATCGGGGTTGCCCCGCTGGATCATCTTGAACTGCATGGCATTGCCGGCCGTAAGCTGGTAGGCCGGCAGATTTCGCCATTTCGGGGGCAGGGTGGTCTGCTGGGGGTCGATGGGGGGAACTCCCTCGATCTCGACAATCCGGTTATCCTGTTTGGCGAATACCCAGATTTCCCGGTCGGGCCAGTGTTCGTCGTCCGGTCTGACGAATTGTAATTTGTCCAGAGGCCCGATGTGCCGGGCGGTCAGGCTCAGATGCCACTGGCCGGGCCGGAGCTGAAGACGAAGCCGGCCGTCCTTCTCCAGGCGGGCGGGCAGTGAGCTGCTCAGGGAAAGGGGGATGAATTTATCCGGGGAAAAGGGCGCGCCCAGCAGTACCTCCCGTGGGGAACCGGCCACATCCAGATTAAGTTCCAGCTCGATCCGGGCCGGGATCCGGTCGTCGATCATCCTGAAGGCCCGGATCCGCAAACTGTCCTCGATGACCTTTCCCGCCTGTTTGCCGGCATGGAGCCAGACCCTGCCCTCCGGGTCCACCCTGGGGAACTCGATGGGTTTATTGTTGATCCTGAGGGTGATCAGGCCGGTATCGGGATTGATCCGCAAGAACTCCGGCATTGATTTCCAGCTGAAGGAGCTGTTGATCCGGTAGTCGCCGGCCCCTAATCGCAGGTGGGGAAAGCCTTGCCGCATGAGAATGAGAGCCGGTTCGTTGTTGACGGTAACCTTCTCCGGCCAGATCCGTTCGCTGCCGGGCAGCTGGATCCAGCTTTCATATTGAAGATGAGCGCTCTGTCTGAAGGAGCCCCGGTCGGCGCTGATCTCCAGGTCGAGTGAGGTGGGCCAGTCGCAGCGGATCTTTCCGGGGTTATCGTAATTGGCGGAGCAGAGCAGTTCTTCCTGGTAATCGTGGAGGACCCAGTCGACCCAGGGCTTGAGGGGCTCCGGCACCTGGAATTTTTCGGCCGCCGAAACCGGGGAAACGGCCATAATGGAAAAAACCAGGAGCAGAAAAAAAGATTTCCGGGACATGGCATCCTCATCGGATTCAGGTTCATGTTTTACAGCGTTCCGAAGATATTCACTGCCGGCTCTTGATTATTTCCCGGTTGGGTCGATGTTATCAATCCGTAAAGAAACTCCGGGACATTCATCAAAAAGCTCCATGGGCTCTTTCTTGAATATATCCCAGAAGGGGAAGGTCCGGCACTGCTCGGGTCTGAATTTATAGATCGTGCATCGGCGGGCGCTCGGGTCAAAAAAGCAGCAGAGATGTTCGCCGTTTATAAGCCGCTCCCGCAGGGAAAGTCTGCCCTGAACCCGGCGGGCATATTGCTTGAAGAACAAGGGCGCCGGCATTTTCATGGCCGCCGCCATTTTCTCAAGCTCCGCCGCACTGGTCCAGACATAACCTGCCCGCCCCCGGCAGCAATGCCCCCCGCAGGTCTTGCAGGCGTTGTCGTTAAAATGATAGGGGAAGTCGCTATTGTCCATATTCGCGCCTTTTATACCCACAGGGCATAAGTTTCGTTTGCACCCTAAAGGGCATAAAAGCAGACAAGCTGCTCAACTCAGCTTTATAACAACCCGGTTTTGAGCAGCAATGGCCAGAGCAGCTGGAGGGCGCCGAAGGCATAGAGGCCGGCCATCAGGTCGTCCAAAACGATGCCCAGGCCGCCGTGGAAACGCTGATCGAAAAAGTTGACCGGGAACGGCTTGAAAATATCGAAGCAGCGGAAAAGGATAAAGGCGAGCAGCCAGGCGAGCGGGTGGGCCGGGATGGCGATCATCGCGATCAGCATGCCGGCCACCTCGTCGATCACCACCCGGCCCGGATCGGGTTTGTCCATGATCTTTTCGGCGGCCCCGGCGCTGATAATCGCGATCAGGCAGACGATCGCGATGGCGGCCGCGTAACCCGAGGGCGGCAGCTTGACAATCAGGTAGTGGACGGGCAGGGCCAGCAGGGTGCCCCAGGTGCCGGGCGCCTTCGGCAGGTTCCCGAGACCGAAGCCGGTGGCGACCGCCATGTACAGTCGATCCATTAACTCTCCTCCGGATTGAATTCGCTGGTCCGGCAACGGCTGACCGCCGCGTAGATATTTTTCAAGGGCAGGTCCATGGC
>JBHEOZ010000462.1:0-501 GCA_046260555.1 Desulfurivibrionaceae bacterium | reverse complement strand
GGCCGATATCGAGCACGCTGGCTCCGCCCTCCGTCAACCCCCGGATCAGGGCTGCGGTCAACGCCGGGCTGGTTGACCGTATGTCCTGGCCGACCACGACGGTTTTCGGCTGCAGGAATTGCGCATAAGCGCGACCGATGCGATAAGCCACGTCCTCATTGAGCTGGTCGGGGATACGGCCACGAATATCGTAAGCTTTAAAACAGGATAAATTCATAATACACTCAAAGCACTCCTCACTCCTCACTCCTCACTCTTCACGTTTCAACGCCCGTACTGGTCTTCAAATCGCTCAATATCGTCTTCCGAAAGCAGCTGCCCCGTTTGCACCTCGATGATCTCAAGAAGCTCATCACCGGGATTGCTTAAGCGGTGCCTGGCGCCGATTGAAATATATGCGGACTGGTTCGCCTCAAGGATCTGGGTAACATTTTCACAGGTGACTTCTGCGATACCGCGCACCACCACCCAGTGTTCAGCGCGGTGCCGGTGACTTTGCAG
>JBHEOZ010000461.1:0-509 GCA_046260555.1 Desulfurivibrionaceae bacterium | reverse complement strand
GCCCCGGACAGTGGTCACCAGTTTATTGATGTCGTTGCGGATCAGGTTCGGCATCCGCAGCACGTCGCCGGCTGCGGTGGCGAAGTGGATAAAGACCGCCCTGGCGAGGGCCTTGATCTCCCCGGCGCTTTTCTCGTTTCCATAAACCCGGGCAAGATGGGTGATCGCCCTTTGCCGGGGGGCGCGGGCCGCCAGAAAGGCAAAGCGGCCCATCAGCCGCATAAAGGCCAGGGCCGGGCGGCGCGGGGTGAGGCGCAATGTTTTGATGAACAGCAGCACCAGGATATAAAAAAAATCGTCCCGTAATTTTTTATGCAGAGGTCTCTTATTCATAGCAGTTATTATTTGGCCTTTTATCTCGGGCGAATATGGGCTAAAATCGCAGGTCGCTCGAAGTAATAGATGTAAAGGATGTTTTTTTCAGAAATAAGAGTATAGCCGATTTGGGCGATTATTAAAAAAAGTTTACGTCCTTCGACAGGCTCAGGATGAGCGGGGTAGCTTAGGCT
>JBHEOZ010000460.1:0-519 GCA_046260555.1 Desulfurivibrionaceae bacterium | reverse complement strand
CCCCGCATCTTGTCGATCGCCTCATTGATCAGATCGTCATCCACCGCGCAGCGGCCGTCCTTGGTCTCGAAGCACTGGTAGCATGCCGTGCAGCCGCTCAGGTTAATCCCGGCCAGCTCAATCAGTTCGGTCTCGCCGCCCCGAGCCCTGATCTCTTCCAGGACGATATTCAATAAAGCCGTGGTATTGCCATTCTTGCGGGCGCTGCCGTTAAAAGCGATGACCTTCATTATTTAACCTCGTTAATTGTTTTTGGTTTGCTGAATCTTCCCTAAAAGTTGACAAACTCGCCAAAAGTTAAAGCTGAGTTGAGTCCCGCAAGGCGGGGCTCGTACGAAACTTATGCCCTCTTTTTGGGTATAAAGCTGAGTTGAGTCCCGCAAGGCGGGGCTCGTACGAAACTTATGCCCTGCCCTTTGGGTGCAAAACTGGGATGGCTAAGCATGCAAATACCCCTTGCGGGTGAAAATCGTCAGATCCAAGGCGCGCGAATTTCGAGGAATGAAGCGTACTTCAGTA
>JBHEOZ010000046.1:0-10337 GCA_046260555.1 Desulfurivibrionaceae bacterium | reverse complement strand
CCTTGAAGGTGTGGGTGGCGACCATCTTGGGGAAAAACTCCCGTGAGGTTTCAAGATTATGATGATAGCGGCTTACCCCGGCCTCCTTGAGGAGGGTCAGCCCTTCGGCGTCCATGATGCCCAGGGAGGCGCAGACCTTGATATCGACCTCCTCCCTGATCGCCGCAACCAGTTCGGCGATGGGCTCGACCTCGGTGCGCTTCATGCCCCGGCCGCTGGTGACCAAGGAAAAACGGGAGGCCCCCGCCTCCTTGGCCGCGCGGGCCGCCGCCAGGACTTCCTCGCGGTTTTTCAGGGGATAGATCGGCGCGTGTGGTAATGGGCCGACTGGGTGCAGAACCGGCAGTCCTCGCTGCATTTGCCGGACTTGGCGTTGATGATGCTGCACAGGGAGACCCGGGTGCCGCGCTCGGCCAGTTTTTGTTCCAGGGCCAGCCCGGCCAACTCCCGGAGCGGTAATTTACGTAAACGGGCAATTTCCCGGACGGTAATCATTTTTTCCTCAGGCCGAATACTCCGCCTTCGGTATCCTCGGCAAAGGCGGGTGTTCTGCTTTGCCTGCTGGGTTTTTTGCGGTGGGCGGCCGGTTTAGAAGCGGGCAGCGGCTGTGTCACGATTTTTTCTTCATCGGGGATGGCCGAACCGCCGCTGGCCTCCAGGTAGACTTTATAGAACAACAGGCCGTCGTTGAAATAGCTCTTTCTGGTCAGCCAGGCCGGCCATGTCTCTTTGTCGGCATATTTGATGAAGGCCGGCAGGTTGGTCAGCAGGCGGCTGACCGCGTCCTTCTGTGCCCTTTTGACATTGAGATGCTGAAGATTCCGGTCAACGGCGTCACGGGCGGCCTTGCTCAAATTGCTTTTTTTGCCGGTATCGGCGGAGTCGTCCAGCAGACCTATTTCCGTTACAGCCCAGGGCAGCATCAGTAAGGCAAAGAGAAACTGCTCGGGCAGCCGGGCGCCGTTTCGCTGGAGGCGGTCGCTAACCGAGAGGCAGGCCAGCAGGAGGTTTCTGGTCTCGGCGCTCGGGTTTTTCCGGTAAAAAGGAAGCAGGACCTGGAAGAGTCCGCAATCCATGGCCAACCCGGCCCAGCCGGCGCTGGCCCCGTCTTTCAGATCCTTCAGCAGTTCGTCGCGGAGTCTCGACTCGGGACACATTTTCAGATCGGCGGCGTTCGCTTTGATCGCCGCCCAGGTCAATGGTTCGATGTGAAAGTCGAGGCGGGCGGCATGTCTGATTGCCCGCATCATCCGGACCGGGTCCCGCCTGATCCGCCGCTCCGGTTCGCCGACTATCCGCACCGCCTTGCTCTTTAGATCGGCGACGCCGTTGACGTAATCGATAATGGTGAAATTCTTAATGTCATAAAAGAGGGCGTTGATCGTCAGATCGCGCCGAAAAGCATCCTCAGCCACGGTGCCATAGGTGTTGTTCGCGGCCAGGACTTCAACCGGGCCGTCAATGTCGAATTCGCTTTGACAGCGCAGGGTGGAACCCTCGACAATTTTACCGCCGTGGAAAAAGACCTGGACCAGTCGGAAGCGTTTGCCGATCACCCGGCTGTTTCTGAAGAGTTTGCGGAGCTGACCGGGGCGGGCGTCGGTGCTGATATCAAAATCCTTCGGGGTTTTACCGAGGAACAGATCCCTGACCCCGCCGCCGACCAGATAGGCGTCGTAACCGGCATCACGAAGACGGTATAATACCTTCAAGGCCTCGCGGTCTATGTCCTTTCTGGAAATGGAATGCTCATCCCGGGAGATGATTTTGGGTTCGGGCAGGTCTTGGGTCATATTTCAGTCAGCGGCAACCGGGAGGTTGCGGAGATAGTTACGGGTTTTATATTGAACAGCCATCCGGACTACGCTTCCGCCGGGGGCTGCAAGATTCCGGTTAAGCCGGGATTGGAGGCTGTGTTTCAAGACCCTTCCTTATAAACGGACTCGGCCTGGGATACGAACTGGTCGAATACTTCCTTTACCGACAGAATGTCGTTAAACTTGTCGACGTTTTCGCCGGAAAAGAACAGACCCTCTTCGATATTGCCGTCCCGGGCCGCTCTGAGCCGTTCCGAAATGCAGTAGACATGGTCGCATTTTTTCAGGCACTTGTAAGGGCATTTCTTGCAGGCCAGTTGGCTTTCGTCTTCGAGGAGCTGCTTGACGAAAGGGGTTTTAATCGCCCGGCCGGGCAGCCCGACGGGGGAGCGAACCAGGGTGACGTCGTCCTTGGTGGCGTTCTGCAAAACCTTTTTGAAGTTCTCGGCGACACTGCATTCCTTGGTGAGCACGAAGCGGGTGGCGATCTGGACTGCGTCGGCGCCGTACTTGTCCATCATTTCGGCCATTTCGTAGCCGTTGGTTACGCCGCCGGCGGCGATGAGGGGGACGTTTTTAACGACTTTTCTGATCTCGGGGAACAGGTCGCGCAGGGAACGGTCGGTGCCGAGGTGGCCGCCGGCCTCCTTGGCTTCGACGATAATGGCGGCGGCGCCCAGTTTTTCGGCGAGCTTGGCAAAGGCGGGTGAGGAGACGATCGAGACAATCGGGGTGTTGGTATCCTTGCCGACCTTGAAGATATCCCTGGAAAATCCGGCCCCGGTGACGATCATGTCGACCCCGGCATCGATGGAGGCCATCACCAGTTCATAGAAGTTTTTCATGGCGAACATGATGTTCACCGCGATAATCCCCTTGCTGGCCTCCTTGGCCTTGCGGATATCGGCTTTCAGGTCCTCGATCGGAATGGATGAACCGCCGATGGTGCCGATGCCGCCGCAATCGGCGACCGGGATAGCCAGGGCGGAGGTGGAAACCTGAATGGACATGCCGCCCTGGACCAGAGGAATTGGCGCCACAAAGGGGCCGATTTTTAAAGGAGGAAGCTTCATTGTCTAAAAAAACTCCAAATATGTTTGATGGGTTTTGTGAAAAAAAAACAAATTGGTTAATTTGACCAACGATAAATCAAGTAGCTGAGTGGCGCTGTCAGTCGATCTCGCGGCTGTCCGTGGACCCGGGGAAACAGGATTGTATTAGATTTCCCGGGCGATTGAACAAAAAAAGACCGGTTTGAATCTTTCAATTAACCCCGTATGCTTAGAGCAAACGACAATATGACTTCTTTGCCGCTATTTGTCAAGTTGGCTTAAATCATCGTAAGGCCCTGCTTTTGCGCAAGGGAATCCGCTCCATGATTGATGACCTCATGGGATTAAGGCGGAATGCACTGTTTTTCGATAAATCCCGGACATTGGACAACCAGGAGAAATTATGATGAAGATAGCCCCGGGGAAGATCGGTTTCGATTTCGATTGCGTGGTAGCCGATACCATGGAGGCCTTTATCCGTCTTGCCTCCGAGGACTATGGTCTGGAAATCTCGCCGGAAGAGATTACCGATTTCATGGTGGCAAAGTGCCTGGCGATCGATCTGGAGATTATTGACGAGATCTTTGCGCGGCTGGTCCGCGATCCTCTGGGAGAGGGTCTGAAACCCATGATCGATGCCATCGCGGTGCTTGAGGAACTGGCCGCCGAAGCCCCCCTCACTTTTATTACCGCACGTCCCGATTTGCGACCGGTTGCCGCTTGGCTCGAACGGCATCTCGGCACCACCAGCTTTGCCCGGCTCAGACTGGTCGCTACCGGCGATCACGACAACAAGGGGCCGCACATCAAGGCGCTGGGCCTTACTCATTTTGTCGATGACCGGGCGGGTACCTGCCGCGCCTTGGCCGGGGAAGAGGGCATAACCCCGATTGTCTACCAACAGCCCTGGAATTTCGGTAAGCACGATTTGAACTCGGTTGTTAACTGGGAAGATATTAAAAAAATTTGCGGTTGAGCCGGGGCCGCTGAATATGCAATGATGAGGTGACGAGATGAAGTGTCCCAGATGCGGCGCCGAGGTTGAAAAATTCCGCAATCCCGTGCCGACGGTTGATATTATCATTGAAGTCGGGGAGAAGATCGTTCTGGTAAAAAGGCGCAATCCCCCCTATGGCTGGGCCCTGCCGGGCGGTTTTGTCGACTACGGCGAAAGCCTCGAGTCGGCGGCCCGTCGGGAGGCCTTTGAGGAAACCGGCCTGCGGGTTATGTTGGGGCAACAACTGCATACCTATTCCGATCCGAACCGGGATGCCAGGATGCATACGATCTCCACGGTCTTTCTCGCTACCGCGGAGGGGCGGCCGCTTGGCGGCGACGATGCGCTGGAAGCGGCGCTTTTTGCACCGGATAGGCTGCCCCCTCTGGTTTTTGATCACGGGAATATATTGGATGACTATCGAAAATCAAAACAGCGCGCCGGTGGAAGAGCGGATTCTGATCGTTGACGACGATCCCCTGGTTCTGGAACTCCTGGACATCGCGGTCCGCTCCTTCGGCTTTGTGTGCGTAAAGGCCAACAACGGCCGGGAGGCCATGGCTATTCTCGAAAAGGAGTGGTTTTCAATTGTCGTCACCGACATGGTGATGCCGGAAATAGACGGCATGCAGCTTCTCGAACACATCAAAAGCCATTACCCCGAGACCAGCGTGATCGTAGTCACCGGCTATACCGGAACTTTCAGCTATGTCGACGTGATCGGGGCCGGGGCCAGCGATTTTATCCTCAAGCCTTTTAACACGGACGAACTGGAGGCCAAGATCAACAGGATCATGCGGGAGAGGGAGATGCTCAGAAAGCTGGAATTCCTTTCCAGCTGCGATCCCCTCACCGGTCTTTACAATCGCCGCCATATGGATAAAAAGATCAGGGAAGAGGTGCACCGGGCGGCGCGGCAGGACTACCCGGTCTTTCTGATTGTTGCCGATGTCGATAATTTCAAGTCGTACAACGATGATTTCGGCCACCAGAAGGGTGACCAGCTCTTAATCAGAGTTGCCGAGATCCTTAAAAAATGCACCCGGACCGACGTCGACCTGGTCTTCAGACACGGGGGCGATGAATTTGCCATCCTGACCCCCCAGGTCAACGCGGAACAGGTGGCCAGGGTCGGAGAGCGGATTATCGCCTCCTTTGATAAAGAGGCGCTGGGCAAAACCGGCCTCAGTCTGGGCGCCGCCAAGTTTGTCCGCACCGTTGATAAGTTGGAGAAGGATGTCTTTGCCATGTTCAGCCGGGCCGATAAGGCCCTTTATCGGGCCAAGAAGGACGGCCGCAGCCAGCTGGTCTTCAGCGCCTGATTGTTGCATAAACCGCTGACCCGGCGGCGGGGTGAATCGAGGCGACCCAGTGAAAAAAAATATTTTACGTACAACAAACGAATAAAGCAAAATCCCCCACTAAGCCGTCATGGATTCAGGGAAAAGACAGTCATTAACTACCGGACTTCATTTGTTTTTTTCGGTCGCGCCTTCTTTATAAAATTCCCTGTATTTTTATCAAGAAATTGTTGTTTTTGGTCGTGGTCTCTGGTATATAAGCGCTTTCGATAAAAAGGAACTAGGAGCTATTTTAATGGTAAACAACAAAACACAACCCACAACCCCAACAATGGAAGAGCCGCCGGTTGGTTCTTTCGCGCAGATGTTCGAAGACAGCCAGGTCAAGGTGGCCGCTGTCGGTGAAGTCGTAGTCGGTACCGTGATCGGTTTAACCAAGGATCAGGCAATTATCGATATCGGCGACAAATCGGAAAGTTCCATCCCCCTCTCCGAATTCAAAGTGGATGGCGAGGCAACGGAAGTTTCGGTAGGAGATACCTTTGACGTCTTTGTGGAGAAGCGGGAGGCCGAAGGCGGCATCAAGCTTTCCCGGGAGAAGGCCATCGGTATTAAAGTATGGGAAGACATTGCCAGGATTCAGGAAGCGGACGGCGTCATCCAGGGTCGGATCGACAGCCGGGTCAAGGGTGGTCTTTCGGTGGATATAGGCGTACCCGCCTTTCTGCCGTACTCGCAGATCGACCTGCGGCCCGTCAAGGATCTCGACAGTTTGATCGGCGAGGCCTTCGATTTCAAGATCCTTAAATATAATCGCAAGAGAAACAACGTCGTGATTTCCCGGCGCGCCATTCTCGAGGAAGAGCGTAAACAGCTGCGCGAGCAGATGCGCGATACCCTGGCAGAAGGCTCTGTTATCAACGGCACGATCACCAATATCACCGATTACGGTATTTTTGTCGATCTGGGCGGTATGGACGGTCTTTGCCATATCACCGACCTTTCCTGGGGCAGGGTTTCCCATCCCTCCAAGCTGTTTAAGGTCAATGAGCAGGTCGATGTCAAGGTTCTCAAGTTCGATAAAGAAACCGACAAGGTCTCCCTGGGCGTCAAACAGCTCAAGGAAGATCCCTGGAAGACCGTGCAGGACAGATACCCGGTGGGCTCCAAGACCACCGGCCGGGTAGTCAGCACCACCGACTACGGGGTTTTTGCCGAGTTGGAGGAAGGGGTCGAAGGACTGATTCATATCTCCGAGATGTCCTGGTCGAAGAAGACCAAGCATCCCTCCAAGATCCTCGATATCGGCGACGAGGTCGAAATCCAGGTCTTGAATATCGACGCGGACGCCAAGCGGATCTCCCTCGGCATGAAGCAGCTCCAGGCCAATCCCTGGGATCTGGTCTCCGAGAATTATCCGGTCGGTTCGATCATCGAAGGCAAGATCAAGAACATCACCGACTTCGGCGTCTTCATCGGCATCGAGGAAGGCATTGACGGTCTGATCCATGTCTCGGATCTTTCCTGGACCGAAAGGATCAAGCATCCTTCCGAGAAATATGCCAAGGGCGAAACCATTCAAGCCGTGGTCCTGAAGATCGACCGCGAGAATGAAAGATTCTCCCTCGGCGTCAAGCAGCTCGAGCCCGATCCATGGCTGGCCGCGGTGGAAAAATACCCCTTCGGCAGCACCGTGGAAGGTAAGATCACCAACGTCACCGATTTCGGGGTTTTCGTCGAACTTGAAGAGGGCATCGAAGGCCTGGTCCACGTTTCCGAGATCAGCAAGGAGAAAGTCACCACCCCGGTGGGTCTCTACAATGTCGGCGATAAGCTGGAGGTCAAGGTAATCAACGTTTCGGCCAAGGATCGCAAGATCGGCCTCTCCATCAAGGCCCTCACCGAGAAGCCGGGAGCGGGTGGTTACAGCGATTACCAGGCCAAGGAGGCGAGCAAGGCGCCCGCCACCCTCGGCGATCTCCTCAAGGAGGAAATGGAGACCAAGTCTAACGAGGAATCCGTTGAGGGCGAACAGAAATAGTTCGCTATCCCTCTGATTATGGAGTCCTCAAAAAGACGGTTTAAACAAAAACACCCGGTCATGGCGGCAATCGCCATTCTGGCCGGAGTGTTTGTGGTGGCCTGGTTCGGCATGACGTTTTTCTTCAATCATTTCGGCTCTCCGCGGTCCGGCCTTTTCGGGGCCGGTTCCGCCAAGATCGGGGTGGTTGAGGTCAAGGGCATGATAACCTCTTCCGAAGAGGTTATCCGGGTGCTCACCTCTTTTCGAAAAAACCGCAATATCGCCGCGATTGTCCTCCGCATCGAAAGTCCCGGGGGGGCGGTCGGCGCTTCCCAGGAGATATTCGAGGAGGTCAAGCGAACCAGACAGGTAATGCCGGTAGTCGCTTCAATGGGCTCGGTCGCGGCCTCCGGCGGCTATTATGCCGCCCTTGGGGCGAACAAGATCGTGGCCAGCCCGGGCACGCTGACCGGCAGTATCGGGGTTATCATCAAGTTCCCCAATTTTGCCGAGATCTTCGAAAAGATCGGCTATAAATCGGAAGTTGTCAAAAGCGGTAAAATGAAGAACATCGGCTCCCCCGGGCGATCGATGACCGAAGCGGAAAGGGAGTTGATCCAATCGATTATCGATAACGTCCACGGTCAGTTTGTCAACGCCGTCATCGAAGGGCGGGAGCTGCCGGCCGAAAAGGTCCTGGAGTTCGCCGACGGACGGATTTTCTCGGGCGAGCAGGCTTTGCAGGCAGGTCTTATTGACCGGTTCGGGAACTTTACCGACGCGGTTGAGTTGGCGGCGAAACTGGCCGGCCTGGAAGAGAAATTACCTGAACTGGTCTATCCTGCCCAGAAGGATTTCTCTTTACTGAAGCTCCTGTTCGGCAGCCGGGGAAACGCCCTGTTTGAAGAGGCCGTTTTTTTGCAGCCGCTGCTGTCCTATGAATGGAATGCCTCCCGATTGCTTGAGTAGCAAAAAGCCGGTAAGCAGTAAACACATGGAAGGGGAAAACAAGAGATGCTGAAAAAAGACCTGATAGATGAGGTGACCGCCAAGATGGACGGCTATCTCAAGAAAGACATAGGCCAGGCCGTGGATATTCTGCTGGAAACGATAGTTGACGCCCTTATCGAAGAACGGCGGGTGGAGATCCGGGGATTCGGCAGTTTCAGCGTGCGCAGACGCAAGGCCCGCAGCACCAAGAATCCTAAAACCGGCCAGGTGATGAACATTCCCGAACGCAAGACCCTGCACTTTACAATGAGTAAATCCCTGAAAGAACCCCTGGCGGGTAAAAAACAGTAATGACCGCGGATAGGCACGGCGCCGGGTGACCGTCCGGCTATTCAAACTGGCTGGTATCGCCCTTGCCGTATCGTAGAATCTCGACCGCGTCGTTGGCCAGGGATACCACCGTGGAAGGGGCCGGATAAACCGGGCCTCCGTCAATGATCATATCGAGTTGATTGCCGAGCCGTTCTTCTATCTCGAAGGCTTCGGCTATCGGCTCAGTGTCATCCTCCACCACCGCACTGGTAGTCAAAATGGGATTCCCCAATTCTTCGATAAGCGCTCTGCAGATGGCATTGTCCGGCACCCTGATCCCGACGGTTTTCTGTTTGGAGACCATGATTTTGGGAACAATCTTCAGGGTGGGCAGGATGAAGGTGTAGGCGCCGGGCAGATTCTTCTTCATCAGCCGGTAGGCCGCGTTGGGAACCAGGCAGTACTTGCTGATGTCCTTGAGGTCGGCGCACATGAAGCTGAACGGTTTATCGATCGCCCTCCTTTTCAGCCGGTATATCCGTTTAACCGCTTTCTGATTAAAGATGTCGCAGCCGATGCCGTAGACGGTATCGGTGGGATAGCAGATCACCCCGCCCCGTTGCAGACATTTTACCGCCTGACTTATCAGCCGCGGCTGGGGGTTGTCCGGATTTATTGAAAGCAGGGCTGGTGAACGCAAGGTTGTTTGTTCCGGCGGTTTTACGGGCTTTTTGCGGTTATCCGCTAAATATAATGCCTCTTCCAGGGGATGCTGTTGTTTGAAATCGCCTCTTATCTTACATCCGCGCCATGGTAGACGCAACGGGAAAACAGAATATAAAGGTCGCGGCCCTCGATCTCGGCAGCAACACCTTTCGTCTGCTCATAGCCCGATTCGAAGGTGATAAGCCGTCGCTTCTGCTAAAGAGAAATATCACCGTACAGCTGGGCCGGGGGCTCGGCGCCGGTTCCGCTTTGAGTTCCGACTCCGTTAAGCGGGCCTGCGCCGCCCTCCGGGAATTCAAGGCGGAAATTGACCGCCACCAGCCCGATTGTCTTCGTTGCTGTGGGACCGAGGCCCTGCGCCGGGCAGCTGATGCCGATGAATTTCTCGACGAAGCAACTGAAATTCTCGGGGTCGGGGTTGAGGTCATCGACGGAGCGCAAGAGGCTTCTTTAACTTATCGCGGAGTGCTCGCTTCCCTGGACGAGAAGCATATTCCCTATCCCATCCTGGTTATCGATGTCGGCGGCTCCAGCACCGAGCTTATCTATGGCGAAAGTATCTCCCTGCCCCCCGTTTCGGTAAGTCTAGCGGCCGGAGCCGGATTGTTCACCGAACTGGCGGAGAGGGGTGCTCTGGGGGCATCCCTTGATCTGATGAGGAGCGGCCTGGGCGACTTTTTGGCGGGGCGCAACCTGGAACCGGCAAGGATTTCTCTGGTTGGCGCCGGCGGTACCGCCACTGCCATGGCGATGCTCGACCTGGGTCTCGACCATTATGATCAAAAGAGAGTTCAGGGCCACTTCCTCAGCAGGGCGGCGCTGCGCAGGATTCTTGCCGAGTTGCGGGACCTGCCGGTCGCGGCCCTGAAATTTCTGCCTGGACTTGAAGAGGGCAGGGGCGCTATCATTTTAGCGGGAATCGAAATATATCAAGAGATTCTTGCAACAATTGAAGTTGACGGTATGATTGTCAGTGATTTCGGATTACTGGAAGGCATCATGATGAGCTGCCCGGAGCACCACTCGTCGCCCCGATAAATACGCAGTAACCGTTCAGCAGCACCGCATCTTCGGACGATCGGCCCGGCTTACACACGAGGTACGCGGCGCCGGTCCGCTTGTCCAAATCTGCACCACTGCTGAACGGTTACAGTCCGG
>JBHEOZ010000459.1:0-533 GCA_046260555.1 Desulfurivibrionaceae bacterium | reverse complement strand
CAGTTCTTCCCGCCTTTCCTCGGGAACCCCGAAGGCCAAGGCCGAATAGGCCCAGTCGCGCTCCCGGATCAGATCCCTTGCCAGTTTTGCCGCGCATGAATCGCAGAGCCCCAGGTCGTCGAGATTGGCGAAGCTGTCGCAGCCCATGCATTCCCCCGTCGCTTCCGGCCCGAAGCCGAAGAGGTCGTCGAGATCGATATCGTCATGGTCGCCATCACCGAACAAATCGATTGGAGCATCGCAGTAATGGTCCTCGGCGAAGTAGTCTTGCTCTGGCTCGGATAACCCCGTCTCTTGGCTTGTTCGGCATCCGCACTCGGGACAAGAGGTTTTCTTTCTTAAACCCGGGGGCAACTGTAGTTTGTCCCCAGGAACCTCATCATTGGCTTCGAAAACCAGAACGGCGCCGCATGTGCCGCAGGTGCAGCTGCCTAACATGTCCTCCTCGGACTCCGCCCAAGCGGGAGGCGGAAATGGTCGGGGGTCGCCGACGTCCCGCGGGAAATCGGCAGGAATGTCCGGGCCTCTCCCGG
>JBHEOZ010000458.1:0-544 GCA_046260555.1 Desulfurivibrionaceae bacterium | reverse complement strand
GAGCTGTTCCACATCGCCGATCTCTCGACGCTATGGGTGAACGTGGAGATCTACGAGCAACAGTTGGCGCGGGTGCCTCCGGGGGCGACGGCCCGCATCACTCTCGACGCGTTGAATGAGACGTTGGTAGGAAAGGTCCGCTACGTCGATCCGCAGGTCACGGAGCGGACGAGAACGGTGTCGTTGAAGGTGGAAGTCCCGAACCGTGATGGAAAACTGCGGGCGGGAATGTACGCGACCGTGCTTCTCGAGCCGGTGGATGCCGGCGAGGTGGTCGCCGTCCCGTCACTCGCTGTGCTCCGCACCGGACAGCGAAGCGTCGTCATCGTCGCGGATGGTGGCGGACGGTTTACCCCGCGTGAGGTCGAGCTCGGGATCGAGTCCGACGGCTGGGTCGAGATCCGATCCGGTCTGAAGGCGGGAGCGGAGATCGTCACGTCTTCGCAGTTCCTCATCGATTCGGAATCGAACCTGCGCGAGGCGGTGCAGAAGCTGATCTCGTCGCGTACACCGAAGGTGGCGGCGCCGAAGGCGAGGGAGGCCG
>JBHEOZ010000457.1:0-557 GCA_046260555.1 Desulfurivibrionaceae bacterium | reverse complement strand
CTCCTGCATCACTTCAACTGTCAGAGGGGGGATGGCACGGGGAGAGACCCCGGCGCTGGCTACCTCGAACCGATCTCCTCCCCTGTTCCGCAACAGCCCTTCAGCCATCTGGCTGCGGCAGGAGTTGCCGGTGCAGAGGAAAAGGACCTTTGTGACATCGCTCTGCGGCAAAGAGACCGGGTTAGTCTGGATGGCTACCGCCCGCCGGGCGGCGTCACTTTCAAGAACCGGATCAATGCCGGTGCTTGTTTTCAACCAGTCGAGCAGCCCCTGAATCACCGTGTCACCGCTTTTTGCCGGCCATTGGTACAGACGCCATCGTCCATGACGAATGGAAATCAGCAGGCCTGCGCTTTCCAGGACATGCAGGTGCTTCGAAAGCGTCGAAGGGGCCAGCTCGAAAATATCGACAAAATGTTGCAGGCCGAGGGCCCCGCCCTGCAGGCACAACATGATGCGAATGCGGATATCTTCTGAAAGCGCTTTAGAAAATTCACGTATTCGAGCGACGGAATGGGTTGGTGTCATTGTATTGGGCTCCTGGCTTTATGGTTTAA
>JBHEOZ010000456.1:0-558 GCA_046260555.1 Desulfurivibrionaceae bacterium | reverse complement strand
CGGTTTGGACCGATCAAACTTCTTCTTCGCCATGGTGTGGCTCCTTTTGTTTCCGTAGGGCTCTGCGTGGTCACCACGCAGCGGCTGTTATGCGTATTTCGACTGGATCTCTTCCGACACGTTGCGCGGCACCGGATCGTAATGCGAGAACTGCATCGTGAACTGTGCGCGCCCCGAGGTCATCGACCGCAGCGTGTTGATGTAGCCGAACATGTTGGCGAGCGGCACGTTGGCGAGGATCGAGATGGCGTTGCCGCGCGGTTCCTGCCCCGAGACCTGACCGCGCCGCGACGTGAGATCGCCGATGACGTTGCCGGTATATTCCTCGGGCGTGACCACCTCGACCTTCATGATCGGTTCCAGCAGCTTGGCCCCGGCCCGGCGCAGACCTTCGCGCATGCACATCCGCGAAGCGATCTCGAACGCCATCACGCTGGAGTCCACATCGTGGAACTTGCCGTCGATCAGCGCCACCTTGAAGTCGATCACCGGAAAGCCCGCCAGCGGCCCGCTATCCATGACCGAGCGGATGCCTTTCTCGACGCCCGGAATGTATTC
>JBHEOZ010000455.1:0-561 GCA_046260555.1 Desulfurivibrionaceae bacterium | reverse complement strand
CTAGCAGTTGGCTTATAATCGTTTTCTATGGATTATCGCCAAGGAAGTCATACCAAATATAAGATTGAGTACCACTTTGTTTGGGTCACTAAATATCGTTATCACTTACTGCAAGGTGACATCGCTTTGCGAGTGAGAGAACTTGTGCGCCAAACCTGCGAGCAGTTCGAGATTCAAATTTTACGCGGAGTTGTAAGTCAGGATCACGTACATATCCTCGTTTCTGCGCCCCCAAACATTTCACCTTCCGATATCATGCGGAGACTCAAGGGGCGAGTGTCACGTAAAATATTCGAAGAATTCCCCCATGTGAAGAAGCGATACTGGGGACGGCATTTCTGGGCACGCGGTTACTTTTGTGTGACATCGGGAGAACTGACCAAAGAAATGATCCAGGATTATCTGGCTCATCATTTTGAAAAGGATCCCAATGATCAATTCGATATCGAATAAACCGGCACGGCCGGTATCGCTGGACTTTCAGTCCGCGATTTTAAACCCACCGACTTAAAGTCGGTGGTTGTTTAGTGCCTACAACTGTGTCCGGCGGTTGATGTACGA
>JBHEOZ010000454.1:0-562 GCA_046260555.1 Desulfurivibrionaceae bacterium | reverse complement strand
ATTTCAGTCCGGCGCAAATTTCAGGACGTATGGCTTTGGAAAACACGTTACGAATCAGCCACGAAACCATCTACCAGCATATTTATGACGACAAACGCGCTCACGGTGATTTGTGTCTGCATTTGCGTAGTCAGAAGCCACACCGAAAGAGATATGGTAGCGGCCAAGAGCGTAGGGGCACACTCAAAAATAGAATCAGCATAGATGAACGCCCGGTCATTGTTGAGCAGAAGGAGCGAATTGGGGACTGGGAAGGCGATACGGTGATCGGTAAGGGCCAGAAAGGCGCGTTGCTAACGTTGGCGGATAGGGCCTCACGTTATACCCTTGCAAGCATGTTGCCCAGCAGACACGCCGAAGGGATAACGGCAGCAACCATTGCCTTGCTTACCCTCCACAAAGGGAAGTATCACACGATGACGTTCGACAACGGCAAGGAGTTCGCCGGTCATGAAAGCATGGCTGAACAGCTCGGAATGTCGGTCTATTTTGCACACCCCTACCATTCCTGGGAACGGGGATTGAACGAAAACACAAACGGGTTACTAAGGCAGTATTTCCC
>JBHEOZ010000453.1:0-581 GCA_046260555.1 Desulfurivibrionaceae bacterium | reverse complement strand
ATACATATGGTATGCCGAACGAACAAAAATGCGCTACGACGCAGTAGATCGGAGTTTTTGCGACGCCATCAACTTTCACGGTCCCCGATTTCCGACCGTTCAGTCAAGCACGGTTAGCCCGATGGCAGCAAGTTCCTTGGCGAATTTACGGTCAAAGGTTGCCACTACGGCATTGCCGGTATTCTTGCAAACGGCGGCGATCACCGCGTCTCCGTAGTCTGCTATCCGTTCCGGCCAAAGCTTGGCTATGAGATCAAAATCCAGGCCTGCCACAATCTCGACCCCGGGCATGTTGACAAAGTCAAGAACCATCTGCCTGATTTCTTGTTTGTTTACCTGATACACCGAATCAAGAACATAGACGAATTCCGAGATCACTTCCTGCTGGCAGAGGATGCTCGCACCCTCCGCCGCTTGGGCAAGGAATTCTTCCGCCTTTTCCTGCTGGGCCTGATTCCGGTCGGTGACAAAGGAGATCAGGACATTGGTATCCAGGACGATTTTTTTCATTACTCCCGTCCTGCCCGCAGCTTCCTGGCCAGAGCAATATCCGCCTCAATGTCTCCGGGGCCGGTTTTAAT
>JBHEOZ010000452.1:0-582 GCA_046260555.1 Desulfurivibrionaceae bacterium | reverse complement strand
AGCCGGACCCGGGTTACCGGGACCAGGCGCCGTTTCGGCGCGACAATCGGGTTCCTTGCTACGCAAAACCCGCTCTCCCACGAGCCGTCAGCGGGGGTCGCCTCCGGCGCCGGTGATCAGCGCCTTCTTCTCCTCATATTCCTGGAGGCCGATCTCGCCTTTCGCAAAGCGTCTGTCGAGGATCTGCAAAGCAGATTCGTCAGCACCTGCCGCCTTGACCGGCCCGGCCGTTGAGCCAAAGCGCTCCCATGGCGCGCCACCGCCGCCCTTGCGCATCATCCTGAAGCACATGAACGCCATGAGGCCCAGGAAGGCGAGCGGTATCAGCCACCAAAAGGCCGGCGGCGACATGCCGTGCCACCACGGATACGTTTGCGGCGCGGAGTCGGCCGTCTGCGCGGTGAGGTTGACCGCGGGCACTACGCTCAGCAACAGCGCTACCACCCCGCAATGGACGACGCGTCGCAGCGCCTCACCCGTCGCACCCATCCTTGTCAGGCCCGTGCACACCGTTCCGCTCGGAGACACGTATCTCGGCAAATCTTCAGGCATGGTCTCACCTTCACTCACACATGATGGCCG
>JBHEOZ010000451.1:0-588 GCA_046260555.1 Desulfurivibrionaceae bacterium | reverse complement strand
ACCGTGGCCTGAGAATGCGCCGGTTGCCGCTGCGAGGGTGGCCGCGGGCAATCAGGATCGGTGGAGATTCAGCCAAACAGCTTGAGCAGTCTTCCGAATTGCCTGCTACGATGATGACTGGATGTTTTTCACCTCGTTGCGTGCACATAATGGGATGGATGGTCTGGCTGCTATGAAAGAAGGTTACATTCGCTGGTTCGAGGAGCTCTGCAATGACGACGTTGCCAGCGTGGGTGGCAAAAACGCGTCTCTGGGTGAAATGATTCGCAACCTGCGGGCGCAGGGGGTGCGTGTACCAGGAGGTTTTGCCACCACGGCGACAGCCTATCGCTGCTATGTTGATCACATTCGGGAGGCCTATTTGGAACTTGCCAGGCGTAATGACGATGAAAAGGTCCCGGTTGCCGTGCGCAGCAGCGCTACTGCGGAAGATCTGCCCGAGGCGAGCTTTGCCGGCCAGCAGGAGACCTTTCTCAACATCCGCGGCGCTGATGATCTCGTTGACGCGTGTCGGCAGTGTTATGCCTCCCTGTTTACTGACCGCGCACTCAATTACCGGGAGGATCGCGGTTTCGACCACCTCAGGGT
>JBHEOZ010000450.1:0-603 GCA_046260555.1 Desulfurivibrionaceae bacterium | reverse complement strand
CTATAATTTCGGATGAGGTAACAAAATGTGCGATACCTGCGGCTGTCCCAGCCCTTCAGACCATAATCACGACAATCACGATCATAATCACGACAACAGGCACGATCGTAACCACAGCCACAGTAAAACAGTGGATGTCCATGCCAGCCTGTTTGCTGCAAACGATGCCCTGGCCAGAGCCAATCGTGAGCATTTCGACGAAATAGGCGCGGTCGCCCTCAACCTGATCAGCAGCCCGGGATCTGGAAAGACCACCCTGTTGGAACATACTATTGAGGCCTTGAAAGGAGAAATAAATATCGGGGTTATCGAAGGTGATATCGAAACGGAACGCGACGCCGATCGTATCAGGGCCAAAGGTGTTCAACTCACAACAGGCGGCGCCTGCCACCTTGACGCGGCCATGACCCACAAGGGTTTTCATCGGCTGCAGAAGGAACCCGGTGGTCAAAACATCGATCTGCTTTTTATAGAAAATGTCGGCAACCTGGTCTGCCCGGCTACTTTTGATCTCGGTGAACATGAACGGGTAGTCCTGGTATCTGTTCCGGAAGGCCCAGATAAACCGGCAAAATATCCTAAAGCCTTTACCAGTTCACATAC
>JBHEOZ010000045.1:0-10612 GCA_046260555.1 Desulfurivibrionaceae bacterium | reverse complement strand
GCTTCTTTCTTTATCCCTTTCCTCGCCGATGGTTCGAGGCAGATCATCGTCGAAGCGGCTGGTTTCATCATCGGGATCATAGCCGAGAACGATCAGGCTCAGTTTGTCGGAGGCCTTGGGCAGTTTGATATTGGCCCGGAGGCGCACAGGAAAGTCAAAGCTCTCGCCTTCCGTGTAGCGTGCCGAGATCCGCACCCTGACAAAAGATGTCGGCAACTCCTCCTCGTAGGCCCTCGGGTCTCCAAAAAATCCATCGAACCAGATCGCCGGCTGATTGACCTGGCTATTCAGATAAGCGTGGTATTGATCGATATAACTCATCAAGGATTTATCTTGATCCCGGCTCTCTTCGCTCTCCGGTTGATCGCTTCCCCGGACCCAGGCCGGTGAGATGAGCAGGCAGACCAAGGCCGCCGCGGCCAGAAGGGCCTTCGGGAAGATTGATTTTTTAGCGGTAGCGGCCATCGTTATGGAATTACCTCGTTGTTTCGCCTTTCGTCAAGATGCGGCGCGGCCGTCCATGGAATATCAACGGTGTCAAACCATGCATGACAGGGTCACAAGGGGGCGGCTTTAATATCGCCGTCGCTCTACCCGGACTTATTCGCGGATCAGGGCCAGAAGCTCGGCGGTCTTTTCCTCCAGGAGTTTCCGGTCGCCGCGGGTTTCTACATTGAGCCGCAGCAGGGGTTCGGTGTTTGATTTACGGATGTTCAGCCTGTAATTCGCGGCGGCGAAGCTGAAGCCGTCGGTGTAGTCGGCAACGCCTTGTTCGGCGCGGCAGCCGGCTTCGATCTTTTGGATGACCTGATCGGGATCGGTTACCCGGCTGTTGATCTCACCGCTGACCGGGAAGTTCTCGATCATCTCGTCGACCAGCTCCGAGAGCTTCCGGCCGGTTCCGGAGAGGATCTCGGCGGCCAGCAGCCAGGGGATCATTCCGGAGTCGCAGTAGGCGAAGTCGCGGAAGTAATGATGGGCGCTCATCTCGCCGCCGTAGATCGCGTTTTCACGCCGCATGTTTTCCTTGATAAAGGCGTGGCCGGTGACGCTCATCACCGGGATGCCGCCGGCCTCGCGGACGATTTTCTCGGTATTCCAGACCAGGCGCGGATCGTGGATGATCTTTTCGCCGGGATGCTTGGCGAGGATCGCCCTGGCCAGGAGACCGACCACGTAATAGCCCTCGATAAAGCGGCCGTTTTCATCGAACAGGAAACAGCGGTCGAAGTCGCCGTCCCAGGCGAGGCCCAGATCGGCTTTGCTGTCGCGGACCGCCCGGGCGGTGGCTTCCCGGTTGTCGGGCAGCAGGGGGTTGGGGATCCCGTTCGGAAAGGCGCCATCCGGTTCATGGTTGATCCGGACCAGTTCAAAGGGCAGCCGGCCGCACAGGGCGTCAAGCATCGGCCCGGCGCAGCCGTTGCCGCCGTTAACCACGATCTTCAGGGGTTTCAGGGCGGCGGGATCGATATAGCCGAGCAGGTGTTCGACGAAGGCGGGCCGGTTGTCAAGCTCCCGATATCCGCCGGTGGCGGCCGCCTCTTTGAAATTGCCGGCCGCCGCCAGGGCCTCGATTTCGCGCAGGCCGGTGGCGCCGCTGATCGGCCGGGCCTCGCTTTTGACCAGTTTCATGCCGTTATAGTCGGCCGGATTATGGCTGGCGGTGACCATGACGCCGCCGTCGGTCTTCAGGTGGCTCACGGCGAAGTAGACCTCTTCGGTGCCGCAGAGGCCGAGATCGATCACCTCGGCCCCCGCCTCGCGCAAGCCCCTGGTGACCGCCGCCGAGAGAGCGGGGCTCGAAATCCTGATATCGTGACCGATCACCATCCGTGCCGGCTTAAGAAATTCGCCGCAGGCCCGGCCGATCCGCCAGGCGATCTCGTCGTTAAGTTCGTCCGGCAGGCGGCCCCTGATATCGTAGGCCTTGAAACAGGCCAGTTTGTTGGCGGTCATCCGGTGCCTCCCATATTGGCTTTTTGGAATTTTATCAAGTATGTTGAATTCGCAAAAAGTCGAAAAAAGTTGTCATTTCGAACGCATGTGAGAAATCTTGTCTTTTAATCCATTGGAACTATTAAAGCCGAGTTGAGCCCCGCAAGGCGGGACTCGTACGAGACTTATGCCCTTGCGGTATAAAAATTGTTATTTTTGTTGATCAGGCGGGGATCTCCCCCTGTTTTCATTAAATTTATTACTATTTGGGAGTAATTATTGTACATCTAACCGGGAGTGTTTAATTGAATTGATGACAATTCATTTCAGAAAGTTGAGTATTTCAGCAAGACACTTCCGAGAATATAGAAAATAGACAGTTTGATCATGCGCGATAAACCGCCACTTTTAAAAGCAAATGCGGCAATGACCGTTATTCCGGTGTTGCTCCTTGTTCTGTTGTCTTGCCGGCAGCCGGCATGGGGCGGGGTTCTGGAAGGGGTGGTCTTTTCCCATGACGGACCGGTTGCCGAAAGCCGGGTCATCGCCTATCCCGACTTCGAATCCCTGGTCCGCCATGAGAAATCCATCGAATCGTCCCCCGGCGAAAAAAGCGGCCAGTTCAGGCTGGAACTTCCTCCGGGCGTTTACTACCTGGTCGCGACCGGCGAACGGGACGGCCGGAAACTCTTCTCTTACCACGGCTTAAATCCGATAACCGTCAGCGACGAATACCGCTGGCTCCCCTTTTTCCTGACTCCTGAGAAAGAACCGGTCTGCAAGGAGGGGCAAGGAACGGGGATCAGCGGTCTGGTCTCTTACCGGGACGTGCCCCTCGACCATGGCGTCGTCTCGGTTTACAAGAGCCAGGAAGGCAAGTTTCGCGGCATGGGGCTCTTGACCAACACCATCGGCGATAACGGACTCTTCCATTTCAATCTCGAACCGGGGAGCTACGTGGTGGTCGCCCGGCAGAAGAAAAAGGAAGGCGGCATCGGCCCGGTAATGCAGGGCGATCTGTTCTGCTATCCGTCGACCAACCCGATCGTCATCGAGGAAGACCGGCTCTGCGACCTGGCCATCGAATGTTATCCCCGCGACAACCTCGAAGAGTATCTGGCCGACGAGGCCGAAAACCCCCAGGGCCGCCGCCACGAAAAAAGACGCCGCGCCTCCCTCTGGG
Organism: Desulfurivibrionaceae bacterium; assembly: GCA_046260555.1. GTDB lineage: Bacteria > Desulfobacterota > Desulfobulbia > Desulfobulbales > JAGXFP01 > JAGXFP01. The sequence goes on along the minus strand of JBHEOZ010000045.1, from coordinate 7,494 downwards.
ATATCGAGCCGGAAGAGGCCCAGACCAGGATTCTGGCCAGACCGGCCACCATCTCCGGCACGGTAACCGATCTTAACGGCCGGCCGGTCGAAAACCTGGTGGTTACCGCCTACCCGTCCATGGGCATCGATCCCTTTCAGATGCACATCCTGCGGCTGATCACCGAAAACCGGGCCAGGACCGACGATCAGGGGCGCTTTCGCATCGAACTGCCCGGCGGCGGCCTCTATTACCTGCAGGCCCGGGAAAAAGTCGGCGCGGCCCCGGACCGTCTCGAATATTACGGGCTTTACGAGGGCAACCAGAACCACGCGATCCGGATCAATCCCGGCGAGACCCGGAGCAAGATCAATATTCAGGTCGCGAAAATCATGCCTTTCTCGGAGGTGCGCGAACGGCTGCAAGGGGAAGACCATGATTAAACCAGTCATCCGCCGGGTCATATTTTCGCTGGCCCTCGTCGCGGCCGCCCTTGTCGGATCAGCGGCGGCCGCACCCGCCGAGGGGCAAGCGCCCTCCCCCGCCCCCTCGCTCAATCTGCAAGGTCAGGTGATCAAAACCGACACCACCTGGTCCGGCACCGTCATTATCGAAGGGGTAGTGGTGATCGGCCGGACCGCGACCCTCACCATCGCCCCCGGCACCGCGATCCGCTTCAGGAAAATCGACCGCGACCTCGACGGAACCGGCGACTCCGAGCTTCGCATCCTGGGCGGCATTATCGCCGAAGGCGCCGCCGACAAACCGATCACCTTCGCCTCCGCCGAACCGGAACCCGCCCCGCGCGACTGGTCCTACCTGTTGATTTACACCTCCAGCCGGCTCAACCGGCTTGACTTCTGCGAATTCCGCCACGGTTTCAGCGGTCTCCAGGTGCAATTTTCGACGGCTTCTGTTAAGAATTCACTATTTACCGATAACAATGAAGGATTGCGCTTCGGCCGGGCCGATCTGGCTGTCGAGAACAACCGCTTCGACAACAATAATATCGGGGTCAGATTCACCAGGATGGAAGGGCCGGTGCTCATCAGGAATAACGAGATCACCGGCAACAGGATCGGGATCTTCCTGGTGCCGTCGGGCCAGAACATCAGGGATTTCTTCGAGCCGGACCGCGGCGGCCGGGCCTGGAATACCGGACGTCTGGAGATCGGGGCCAACAACATCCACAATAATCTCGCCTACAACCTGAGTCTCGGCGAAAAACAGCTCTGGAATCTCGATATGAGGGGAAATTACTGGGGGTCCACTCAAGATGAACTGATCGAGGCCGGCATATTCGACCGGCACCGGGACCACTCCCTCGGCAAGGTGATCTACAAACCATTTGCCGCCGAAAAAATCCCCGGCGCCGGCATCGGGGCCGACAGGTAACCGCATGGATCAATGGTATAACAGCGGACCGGAAATCGTTGTGGAGTACAGCGATCCCCGGGAAGGCTTCAAGGGCTGGCTGGTTATTGACCGGACCGTGCATCGGATCAGCGCCGGCGGCATGCGGGTCCAGGCCGGCCTTAGCCGCGAGCATCTTTGCGAAATGGCCCGAAACATGACCCTGAAAATGAAGATCGCCGATCTGCGGGTGGACGGGGCCAAATCCGGGATCGACTACGATCCGGCTTCGCCCGGCAAAACCGCGGCGGTTGCCCGCTTCCTGAAGGCCGTCTCCCCATATATCCGGCACGGCTACTCGATGGGGCCCGACCTCAATATCGACATGAACGAACTGCAAGCGGCGGCGGCCGGGCAGGCGATTCCCTCGGTCAAGATGGCCATCGCCGGGGCCCAGGGCTGGGAAATGGATTACTTTCTGAAACGATCCGCGATCCTGGCCGAAAAGATCGACGGTTTCAGCCTGGGGCGGCTGCGGGCCGGTTACGGGGTGGCCGCGGCGGTCCTGGCCATGCTGGACTCCTTGCGGATAAAACCTTCCGATGCGGCTATCGCTGTCCAGGGCTTCGGCAATCTGGCCAAAGCCGCCCTTTTCGGCCTTGACCGGGCCGGTTGCCGGATTGTAGCCCTGGCCGACGCCGAAAAATGTCTGATCAAACGGCAGGGCATCGATCTCAAGGAGATCCTTTCTTCCGATTCATCCCTGCTTCCCGATCAGTTGAACCAGGAAGGGGTGCGCCGGGCCGAAAGCCCATCCATATTCGACTGTGAATGCGATATTCTGGTGCCGGCGGCCCTGGAAAACACGGTTACCCCGGAAATCGCCGAAAAAATCCAGGTAAAAGGGGTGGTTCCCGGCGCCAATCTGGCCGTACCGGAGGAAAGCGATGCCATCCTCCACCGACGCGGCATTCCAGTCCTGCCCGATTTCCTGGCCGGCTGCGGCGGATCGTTATCGATGGAGGGGCTCCACGGCCCCGATCTTCATCCCACCGCCCGGGAAGTTCTCGATCACGTCGAGAGCCGGATGGGGGAGCTGGTCCGACAGGTAATCGCTGAGGGCTTCGCCGGCGGATGTTCACTCCGCGAAGCGGCCCTGCGCATCTGCGCCGGAAGAAAAGATCACCCCGACAGCCGGCCCTACGGCCGCCCGGAGTAAACCAAAGGCTGATTTACTGCCGTCTTTGCGAGGAGTGCGACAAAGCAATCCAGTATTTTCAACTGATAAGGAAACCCTTATGCCGTCCCATCCTTTTGATTTCGAGATTCAGGCCGACATCTTTTCGACTCCGGAGATGACCGCGATTTTCGATGAACAGCAGCGCTTCAACCGCTGGCTCGAATTCGAAGGAGCCCTCGCGGCGAGCCAGGCCGAACTGGGGATTATCCCCGTCGAGGCCGCCGCCGAAATTAACAACCGGACCAAATATAAGAACCTCGACCCGGCCACCGTCCGGGAAGGCTACCGGAAAAGCCGTAACTCCCTGATCCCGATCATCAAGGCACTTAGCGAAGCCTGCCGGAACGGCCACGGCCAATTCGTCCACTACGGGGCCACCACCCAGGACGTTCTCGATACCGGCCAGATCATGGAGCTGCGCGACGCCTTCCGGATCATCTACCGCGATCTTAAAAAACTCGAAGAATCCCTCGCCACCCTTGCCGGAAAGCATTCCGCCACCCCGATGATCGGCCGCTCCCACGGCCAGCAGGCCCTGCCGATCACCTTCGGCCTTAAATGCGGGGTCTGGCTGGCCGAAAACCGCCGCCATATAGAAAGGATCAAAAATCTGGCTCCCCGCCTGCTGGTCGGCCAGCTCGGCGGCGCGGTGGGCACCATGGCCGCCCTCGGCGAACAGGGCCGGGAAGTGGCACGCCGGACCATGAACCGCCTGGGCCTCGGCTATTCGCTGATATCCTGGCATACCAGCCGGGACAACATCGCCGAGGCGGCAAACCTGATGGCAATGATCGCCGCCAGCCAGGAGAAAATCGCCAACGAGATTGTCGAACTCGGCAAGAACGAAATCGGCGAACTCCGGGAAGCCGCCCCCGACGGCGCTGCTGCCAGTTCGACCATGCCCCACAAGAGAAACCCGGTGTTCTGCCAACGCATCGCGGTGATGGCCAGACAGGTCAGAGCCCTTTCCGGGACGATCACCGAAGCGATGATCCACGAACACGAAAGGGACGGCCGGGCCATCTGGTCCGAATGGCTGGCCATGCCGCAGATCTCTATTTACACAGGAACCATTCTTAACTATATTAAACAGGTCATCGGGAGCCTGGAAATAATCCCGGAAAATATGGAGAAAAACCTGAAGCTGCACGGCGATATGGTGCTCTCGGAATGGCTCCTTTTCCGCCTCGGCTCCTCCCTCGGCAAGCTGAAAGCCCAGGAAATAATGGGCGACATCACCGGCGAAGCCCGCACCAGCGCCAGATCGCTGAAAGATTGTCTGCTGGCCGACGATCAAACCGCCGCTCTTTTGAACCGCGATGATCTCGCCTTTCTGGATCATCCCGAAAAATATCTCGGCCAGTCCGAAAACATGATCAACGACCTGCTCGGCGAGATCTCGGCCCAGCAGGCCATCGACCCGGAAAATTTATAATGCCCTGTTGCCGGAGCCCCCGCGGCCACATAACCGATTCCAGCTATTACAGCGGAAGTTACACCACCCCGGAGGCGCGGATGGTTTTCTGTGACCAACGCCGCCTCCAACGCTGGCTCGATGTGGAAGCGACCCTCGCCGGGAGCCAGGCCGCTCTGGGCATGATCCCCGCGGACATTGCCGACCGGCTGCGGGCAACCGCCAAACTCGATTTATTTGATAGCGAGGCGATCAGAAACGGCATTGCCGAAACCGGCCACTCCCTGATCCCGCTCCTCGACGAATGGCAGAAGACGGCGGGCCCGGAAGCCGCCCGCTTCATCCACTACGGCGCCACCACCCAGGACATCCAGGATACCGCCCAGTCCCTGGAGATCAAAGAGATCCTCGCCATCGTCGAACGGGATCTGGGCCAGATCATCGGGGAGCTGGCAAAACTTTCCACCGTGCATCGCCGGCGGGTGATCATCGGCCGGACCCACGGCCAACATGCCCTGCCCACCACCCTTGGCCTGAAAATGGCGGTCTGGCTCGACGAAATGCTGCGCCACGCCGAGCGTTTACAGCAATGCGGCCGACGGGTTCTGGTCAGCCAGTTGTTCGGGGGGGTCGGCACCATGTCGGCCCTGGGTGATCGGCAGCAGGAATTGCTCGAGGATTTTTCATGCCGCTTGGGACTGGCCGCGCCCAATACCGCCTGGCACACCGCCCGGGACCGGATCGCCGAATTTGTCTCCTGCCTGGGAATGCTTACCGGCAGCATGGCCAAGATCGCCAACGAGATTTATCAACTGGCCAAGAATGAGACCGGTGAGCTCGAGGAACCGTTTCATATGGGCAAGATCGGCAGCACCACCATGCCCCATAAAAGGAATCCGGAGCTCTGCGAACAGGTGGTGGTTCTGGCCCGGCTGGTCAAGGCGGCGGCGGGCCTCGGTCTCGACGGCCTGATTAACGAACATGAACGCGACTATCGGGCCGTACGTCTCGAATGGGCGGGACTGGTTGACGCCTCCCTTTACAGTTGCGGAGCCCTGGCGCTGCTTAAAAAGATTCTGAAGGGATTGATCGTGCATCCCGAGCGGATCAACCGCAATCTCGATACCTCCGCTTGCCTAATCTCTACCGAGGCCTTAATGTTCATCATTGGAGACAAAATCGGCAAGCCGGCCGCCCATAAGCTTCTTTACGAGATATCCATGGAGGCTTACAGCAGCGGGGTGCCGCTCAGCGAGTTATTGAGCCGCCATCCCATGGTGAAAAGTTCGATCAGCGAAGGGGAAATCCGCGCGGCGACGGATCCGGCTGCCCATATCGGCTCGGCGGTCGAACAGGTCGACCGCATCGTTGCCCTGGCCGGGGAATGGCTGGCGGTGAACAAGCCGAACGACCAAAACAAGGTGGTCTGTCCTCTGGCCGACAACGGCCGCTGCGCGGCGACGGACCCGGGTGAAACAACGCCATGATCATGGAATCCGGCATAATGCTATACCCGAGCGCCGTGGCCCTCGGCGCCCTGCATGCCTTTGAACCGGGCCACGGTAAATCGCTGATCGCCGCCTACATGCTCGGCACCAGGGGCCGGGCCCTGGACGGGGTAATTCTCGGCTTCATCGTCACCTTCACCCATACCTTCAGCGTGATTATCCTCGGTCTCATCGCCAAACTGATGGCCGGACAGTTGAGCGACGCCCAGCTCCACAACTGGCTCGGCCTGCTTTCTTCCCTGCTGATCCTCGGGGTTGGGCTCTGGATGTTTTATGACCGGCTGTTTAAAGAGCGCCCCCGCCACTTTCACTTTTTCTGCAAAAACGATCACGGCGTTTCGGGCCATAATCATCTCCACGATCACGACCATATCCATCCCGCCCCCGGCGGCGGGGATGATAAAGTCAACTTCTGGCGCCTGACCCTCCTCGGCATCTCCGGGGGCATGGTCCCTTGCCCTCCCGCCATCGCGGCGTTACTGGCCGCGGTCGCCGCCGGCAAAATCGGCCAGGGGTTGATCGTCACTCTTTTTTTCAGTCTCGGCCTGGGCATCGTCATGATGGGCATCGGCATTACCCTGTCCCGGGCAGGCAGGCTCACCGTTAAAATCAAGGAAAACCTGGCGCTGGGCCGCGGACTCGGACTGACCAGCGCCGGAATTATTACCGTCCTTGGGGCGATACTATTGATTAATTCAGTCAGGGAAGTAATTTCCTGAGCGTATTTCACCATTGCAATGAGGTATAAGCATTATGTTTCAGAGAATTATTCGCATATCCCTGGCAGCTCTTATCCTGATTACCACGACCGCCGTCGTTTCCCAGGCCTGTGTCGGCAGACTCCTTTATATCGGCGCCCTGGAAACGACCGAGAGTAAAACCATGGCCGAAATGCTGGTTATCCTGATCAATGAAAGGACCGGCACCGACGTCAAGATCAGGTATTTCGCCGATAGAGATGAAATCTATCAGGCCTTTCAAGCCGAGGAGGAAGAGAGCCGGGTCGACATCGTCGTCGAAAATACCAGCGACGCGATGGCCTATCTGGATAAGGAGAGCCTTGCCGAGCCGGACCGGGAATATCTTGAAGTTAAAAAGATCTACGCGGAGAAGCTGAACGTCATCTGGCTCAAGCCCTTCGGCTTTACAAATTATAAGGGAAAGGAGAGTCCGTCGGTCAGCGCCCCCCTGATCAGAAATGACGTATTGACCAATTACCCCCTGTTGCCGAGAATTCTCACCAAGCTGAGCGGCGCCATCGACGATGCGACTTTCACCGATTTGATCGGCAGGGTCAATTCGGGCGAGAAAGCCAAAAACGTGACCAAGGATTTCCTCAAGGTCAGGAAATTCATCTAAGAGAAAGCAGTGAAACACAAACCCTTTTCATACTTCGCTGCCGCCGCGACCCTGCTCGCTTTGCTGATCGGCGCCTCCCCAACCGGCGCCCATGTCGAAGGCCATATGCCCGACTCGGTCGCCGAAATGGAGTACCGGATCCTTCTTGAGTTCAAGCCGAAGGATTCCGTCACCCGCGTAAAACTGGCCATGGTCCTGATAAACCTCGACAAACTGGCCGAGGCCGAAAAAGAATTTGACCGGGCCCTGAGCCTCGATTCGCAAAATCTCCAGGCCCACATCGGCTTGAGCATTCTCAGGCTGAAACAGCACCGGATTGATGCCGCCCTGGAAATGATCAAAAAGGCCGCGCAGCTCGCCCCTGACGCGCCGTCGGTATATCTCTACCACGGCAGAATCCTTGAGGCGGATCACCGCACCTCCGAGGCCCGGCACATGTACAATCAAGGCCTCGACCAACTTGCCGGCGGTTCCGAAAACCCCGATGCCGAACATGACCGGCAGCAGCTCGAAAAAGCCCTGGGGGAATTGGAAGAAAAGCTTAACGGAAAGCCCCTTACAAACTAGTGTCTGTCCAGAAATGAGGATTTTTGTCCGAGAACGAGAAGCAAGGATGTCGGAAAAGCGCAGCGTACTCGGGT
>JBHEOZ010000449.1:0-635 GCA_046260555.1 Desulfurivibrionaceae bacterium | reverse complement strand
CTCATCCGGTAAGCGATTACAGGGTGCCGGAGATGCAAGGCATCACCCTGCGATCTGTACCGATGTACATAAGCAGGCGGATAACACGTAACCGTTCACCGGGCCGGTCGCCAAAGTATCCAAAACCGCCGGACTGTAACCGTTCAGCAGCGGTGCAGATTTGGACAAGCGGACCGGCACCGCGTACCTCGTGTACGTAAACCGGGCCGATCGTCCGAAGATGTGGTGCTGCTGAACGGTTACGATAACACAGCAGATTCGGTACCCTGTGATCGCTTACGTTGGCGCCTGTCCATATAAGTGTAGGCAAGCCGGATCTGAAAGTCAACTCGGGGCAGGGGCGAACCCTTGCCGTTTGTTACTGCTCTATCCGTTGCGGCGGTATATTTCCCAGTTCCAGGATTTCAGCGGGGTTTTGCCCGAGAGGGGCCGGATCTCGTAGGTAAGATCGGGCAGGCTGAGGATGCCGCAGCTATGGTTGAATTTGGTGCTGCCGGGGTTTATCACCAGAGGGTGTCCGAGCTTTTCGGCAAAGAGCTGATGGGTATGGCTTACAATCAGGACATCGGCGGGGAATTTTTCCAGTTCCTCCTGCCACCGGGCCCGCAGTTCGGGCAGAACCACCCCCCTTTCGT
>JBHEOZ010000448.1:406-648 GCA_046260555.1 Desulfurivibrionaceae bacterium | reverse complement strand
GTCGAGAGCTTTCTGGCGATCGAAGTCCGCTGGTTACGCTTGTGCAGTTCAGCAAGATGGCGCCGCAGCAAAAAACTGTCAATGTTGGCCAGCTCTTCCTCGCCGGAACCGCCATGCCGTTCGAGAAAATTCTTGAACTCCGCTAAGTCACGCAAGTACGCAATCCTGGTATGCGGTGACAGGTTGCGCTCGTCAGCAAGGTATCTGGCAAACTTATCTATCAATGGCTGCATCAAGTAACA
>JBHEOZ010000448.1:0-364 GCA_046260555.1 Desulfurivibrionaceae bacterium | reverse complement strand
TCATGAAGTTGGGGCGGGCGCCCACGACGTTGATGATTTTCAAAGCAGCTTCCTCTTTGTATGGTTCACTCCTCACTCCTCACTCCTCCAGCTTCCTGTATTTTGTCCAAATCGAAATCGCTATCGGGATCGAAATCGTTCTTGCCGTTGAAGTGTCATTTCTTTTCGATCCCGATTTCGATTTCGATTTCGATTTGGATTGTCCAGCCTCCAGCCTCACTCCTCACTCCTCACTCCTCACTCCTCACGCCCCATATCTCTAACTACAACATTGACGCCCCCACAACCGCATGTGATAATCTACGCACTATGATATCTCCTCTATATGTACTGCTTCTCCTGATAAAAATCACAATCGGTGTGG
>JBHEOZ010000447.1:392-653 GCA_046260555.1 Desulfurivibrionaceae bacterium | reverse complement strand
GGCATTGCCAAAGACAATAACAATGGCGCAGACCACGGCGAAGATAATGCGTAACAGCTCTGGCGGAAGAAACCCGGTATTCATCACAGCGCTCATCGATCGATCTCCGGGATGACCAGATCCAGACTGCCCATGCAGGCACAGAGATCGGAAAGGAGCATCCCGCTACAGAGTTCGGGCAGAAGGCTCAGATTGGAAAAGGACGGGACGCGGATTTTCATCCGATAGGGAGTGTCACTACCATCCCCGATCAGGTGGTAG
>JBHEOZ010000447.1:0-281 GCA_046260555.1 Desulfurivibrionaceae bacterium | reverse complement strand
CGCGCAGAACCGGTCCGGTCAGCCCGTAACGGCGAGCCATGTCGGGTGTGAACTCGCCGATTTGTTCAATCCGCTTGCGGAAGATGATGTTGCCGGTCACCAGTTTGTCGTACATCGGCATGCGTGAACGCTGCCATTTAATATATTCGCGGGTGCGCTCGACAAATGTGTCATCGATGTCGCGAACCACGCCACCAACCCGCATATAGCAGTAGGTCAGCCGCGAACCGGTCACATCCTCAAGGATATCAAGAATCTTCTCGCGATCCTCAAACGTATAC
>JBHEOZ010000446.1:0-664 GCA_046260555.1 Desulfurivibrionaceae bacterium | reverse complement strand
GACTGATCCTCCCTGACGCAAAGATAATCCACTGCAAAAGAGATCCCATGGACAACTGTCTTTCAATTTACAAAAATCTTTTCGCCGCGGGCCACCATTACGCATACAACCAAAAGGAACTTGGCGAATATTACCAACTATACCAAAACTTAATGGAACACTGGCGCGGAGTCTTGCCCGGTTTCATCCACGAGATCTCCTATGAAGAGCTGGTCGCCGACCAGGAGGCACAAAGCCGGGCGATCTTCGAATTTTGCGGGATCCCCTGGGATAGTCGCTGCCTGGATTTTCACAGGACCCAAAGATCGGTCAGAACCCTGAGCAGCAGTCAGGTCCGGCGGCCGATCTACAGTGATTCGATCAGGCTCTGGGAAAAATATGGCGCCGGACTTAAGGAACTGGCCGATTCCCTGGCAAGGAAGGACGGCTGACGGAGTTGCCAAACTCGCAAAAAGTCGTCAAAGATTAATGGAGCGCACTTCGACAAGCTCAGCACGAACGTTAAATCAATAAGTTATTCCGCTCATCCTGAGCCGGCAAGTTACCCCGCTCATCCTGAGCCTGTCGAAGGAAGGGTTTTTCCGACTTTTTGCGAACGAATCATAGTCCTGAATCCGTGACGGCTTTGCACGGTTCATTAGATTAGGTGGCTGTAATTACGTAA
>JBHEOZ010000445.1:460-689 GCA_046260555.1 Desulfurivibrionaceae bacterium | reverse complement strand
ATGATACATCAGCCGATGGGCGGGTTCCAGGGGCAAGCAACGGATATTGGTATTCATGCAAAAGAAATTTTACGCATAAAGGATGATCTGAACCGGCTTCTGGCCCAACACACTAAACGTCCCATCGAAAAAATCGCTGCCGATACCGAACGTGATTATTTTATGAGTGCAAGTGAAGCCCAGGAATATGGTATCATCGACAAAGTACTTACTAATCGGGAAGAACTAG
>JBHEOZ010000445.1:0-234 GCA_046260555.1 Desulfurivibrionaceae bacterium | reverse complement strand
ATCCAACATCATACTGGTTGGTCCGACCGGCTCCGGTAAAACCCTGGTTGCCCAGACACTTGCCAGAATCCTGAATGTTCCTTTTTGTATGGCTGATGCCACAACGCTCACCGAGGCCGGTTATGTCGGCGAGGATGTTGAAAATATCCTGGTAAGTCTGCTTCAGGCGGCTGACTACGATGTGGAGAAGGCTCAACGGGGAATCATCTATATAGACGAGATTGATAAAATTGC
>JBHEOZ010000444.1:0-694 GCA_046260555.1 Desulfurivibrionaceae bacterium | reverse complement strand
CGCCAGCCTCCCCTCTTCCAGGGCGACCAGAAAGGGCCAACCGTAATTGGTGATGGTCACCGCCGGGCCCCTGATATCGAGAAGCCGCGCCACATAACCGGCGGCGGCGTTATAAACCGAATGGGAGAAGAGAGTGGGCGAGATCTGCCCCTCGCCGTCGTCGATCAGGGAGCCGAGGGATTCGAAATTGGTCTCCAGGGGCCCGAAGGCGGTGCCGATGAAAACCCCGACCTCCTCTGGATCAAGCCTGCCGGAAGGAAGTTCGGAGACCGCCGTAAAGGCACTGATCACCGCCATCTGGATAAAGGCGTCGGCCCGGCGCAGATCCCGGGCCAATTCATCGGGAACCCGGTAATCCTTCGGTAAACGGGCAATGGCCGAAACGGCAACCGGCATACTCATCTCGCCGCCTCCAGAACCAGGACCGAATTACCGCCGCCGAAGGCAAGGGATTGGGAGATCCCCCAAGGCCCGGTCATTTGCCGGTTGTCATTCTGGGTCAGCACCGGCAGGGACAATTCCGGATCGGCCAACAGACAGCCGACGCTCCCCGGGGTATGCCCGGCCCGGAGCGCCATCAGGGTGAAGATCGCCTCCAGCCCGCCCGCCGCGCCAAGGGTATGGCCGGTAATCCCCTTGGTCGAAACAACCGGCGGTTTTTCGGGGCCGGCAAAGATCTCGGCCAGGGCCGCGG
>JBHEOZ010000443.1:0-696 GCA_046260555.1 Desulfurivibrionaceae bacterium | reverse complement strand
GGACCAGGGCGAAGAGGGAGAGCGCGGTATTGGTCGGATCGAGCCAGGAGCGGGAAACGAGGAAATGGTGGTCGAGGTTCAAACGGCCGGGCAGGGGCAGGAACAGCAGGCTCAGGTAAAAGACCACCACCCGCGCCTCGGTGAAAAGGCGCTCTCCGAGGGTGAAATCGCGCTGCCCATACCCGGCCAGCAGGGCGTCGAGGGGGGCCGTGCCCAAATAAAAGAAAAAAGCGGCCAGGCCGAGCAGACCGAGCGCGCACCCCGCCCAGAAACCGTATTTCTTCAGCCGGCCGCCGGCGAGGTCCCGCAAAAAATACCAGTCATAGAGAATCATGAAAAACGGCAGGGTCAGGGCGATTTCCTTTGACCACAGGGCACACAGGCCGGCACCGGCCGCGCAGCCGAAAAAAGCGAGTTTACCTGGCCGGCCCGCGGCGAGGCGGCCCTGTATATAGGCGAACAGGGCGATTACATAGAACATCGCGGCCAGGCTGTTCATCCGCTGGACCGTATAGGAAACGGACTGGGTCTGGACCGGATGGACCAGCCACACCAGGGCGGCGACAAAGGGCAGCCAGTCGTAAGCGCCGTATCGGGAGCGCAGGACAGGCAGGTTCAGGGTGGTTCGGACCAGCAGAAACAAAAAGATCCCGGTAATCGCGTGGATGGCGATATTAACCAGCCGGTAGCCCCTGA
>JBHEOZ010000442.1:0-698 GCA_046260555.1 Desulfurivibrionaceae bacterium | reverse complement strand
GTATTACCAACATCGTTGCCGTCTTGCATCTGCACCGTTCTCGAACGCTCACGGATTCAGGTTAATCCCCATTGCGGGGGAATTAAGTAAGGTGTCCCCGGAACTGGAGTGCAATTTGAGTTCACCCCCTATTTTGTCTTTACGACTTTATCATGCAATAAACGGTGTGGACTTGACTTTCCCGGCCTGAAGTCGGATCTTTAATCTACTTTTTGCGAAAACTTATTAATCTCGATAGGGCGAATGACAATGATTACCGCTGGAAAAAACAAAAAAAGCCGATCCCGGATCCAGGAGATCTGCTGCCGGAAACCCAGTCAGCTGCTGATGTCTCTTCTGCTGCCGCTGGTCGTGATCGGCGGCTACTTCTGCCCGAGAATCGGTTTCACCGTTTTGGGGCTGATAACCCTCTTCATGGTTATCGCCGGTTTCCGGGGCCGTTTCTACTGCGGCTGGTTGTGCCCGATGGGCGCATTTCACGAGCGCTTCCTCGGCTTGATCAGCCTGAAGCGCGCCATCCTGCCGGTCTTCAAGTCCAGCTGGTTCCGCTGGCTTCTTTTCGTGCTGATGATGGGTCTGATGAGCTCAAGGCTTTACATGGCCTGGGGCGATCCGAAAGCGATTGGCGCGGTCTTCCGGATGATGTGGATCTTGTCGACGGGTCTCGCTATCGGCCTGGGACTTTACTTTAAACCGCG
>JBHEOZ010000441.1:458-702 GCA_046260555.1 Desulfurivibrionaceae bacterium | reverse complement strand
CCACCAGGTCGGATATAGATCCGGGTCCATATCCGGCCGGCACCGGGATTACCGGCGCCCTGACCGATACCCACCAGGAAACGGAGTTGGCCGGAGTCAGACCGTCCCATCCGCGCCTGCCCTATTACCGCAAACATGAAAACATCGGCGCGATCATGGCCCTGCGCATCCCGGTCGGCCGAAAGGATCATGAGATACCGGAAACCGGCCGGAGCGGCATTCTCTGCGTCGACCGGCAAAGCGA
>JBHEOZ010000441.1:0-238 GCA_046260555.1 Desulfurivibrionaceae bacterium | reverse complement strand
CTTAACCGCAAGTTTCCATTGGAAGAAGGCCTGGTCGGCCAGGCCATCAAAACCGCCAGAACCCTGCCGGCTAACGGGCGCTACCGGGGCACGCCTCCCGTATTCGCCGGGGAGTGGAGTTTCAACGGCGACTATCGGTCACTGCTGGTTATCCCCCTGCCGGATGAAGACCATATTCCCATCGGCTGCCTGGTGGCGGCCTCGGTATCCGCCGGGATTTTCACGATAAACCGGCGGG
>JBHEOZ010000440.1:419-711 GCA_046260555.1 Desulfurivibrionaceae bacterium | reverse complement strand
GTCAGTTACTGGCTGCAGACGAGCAGCAGGTGACACGGCTGAAAAAAGGTGTTCCTGAGCAGTTCGATGTGCGCGAAAATCTGCTGGGCGCATCGGTCCGCGACGGAGTGCTTGATCTTGTGCTGATCAAAGGAAGCCCGTTGCTGGTGGCGGCCTGGCTGTTCGATATGGAGGTTGAGCAGGTGCGCAAGCTGGGGGTGACAAAAACCGGGATAAGTTTGAAAAATTAATAATCAACTATAAATGAGCCTCATAAATAAGCCTTACAAGTCGTCATTCCGGCAGGCCTCAA
>JBHEOZ010000440.1:0-250 GCA_046260555.1 Desulfurivibrionaceae bacterium | reverse complement strand
TGTCGCTCTTCTCGAAGGGGGGCATATTGCCGAGCTGTATATTGAGCGGGAACGGGAACGGGGGATTGTGGGGAATATCTACAAAGGTAAAGTGATTCGGGTTTTGCCCGGTATGCAGGCGGCCTTTGTCGATATCGGCATGGAGAAGGCAGCATTCCTCTATGTTGCTGATGTTTTTGACGAAATGGAACAGGTGGAGCTGCACATCGAAGGGGAAAATGGCGTTGCCGCTCCGGTCGAAGGGGAGCAG
>JBHEOZ010000044.1:3572-10699 GCA_046260555.1 Desulfurivibrionaceae bacterium | reverse complement strand
GTGGTGGAGATGCAAGGCATCACCCTGCGATGTGTACCGATGTACATGAGCAGGTTGATAACACAGCGGATTCGGTACCCTGTGACCGCTTACCCGGTGAAGAGTCCGGGGAGCTCCTCGCCTTTGTCTGTTTCGGGCCGATCCCGATGACCGAGCGCTCCTTCGACCTTTACTGGATTGCCACGGCCCCGACCCATGGCCGGCGCGGGATCGCTTCCCGGCTGCTTGCCGCCATGGAGGAGGAACTCAACGGATCGGTGGTCTATGTGGACACTTCATCAACCGCGGGCTATGCGCGGGCCCGCGCTTTTTATGAAAAGAACGGTTATCGGATCGCCGCCCGGCTCCGGGATTTTTATAAAACGGGGGATGACCGGGTGATCTACCGCAAGGAGCTGTAAGCAGATGTTCCGCATCCGCCGCGTCTACGACGCCTCCCTGGAAATTGATCGGCAGGCGATCGACCAGGTCGTGAAAATCCTCTCTTCCCAGTTTGCGGCCGTGCCTGCGGTCGAGCTTCGGCTGTTGCCCCAGAAACTGGCCAATCCCCTCAAATACCAGTTCCGCACCATCCTGTTCGTCGCCGAAAACCAGCGCCATGAGGTTAAGGGCTGCGCGATCCTCAACCATGCGCCGGATCTGGGGTTCTGCTTTCTGGACTATATCTCGGTCAAGCCGGGCCGCGGGGCGGGGGGCATCGGCGGGGCGCTGTACGAGCGGGTCCGCGAGGAATGCCGGACCCTCGGGGTCCACGGTCTGTTCATGGAATGTTTGCCGGATGAGCCGCAACTCTGCGCCGATCGGGATATGGTCAGGCAGAACCGGGCCCGTTTACGATTCTATGAGCAGTACGGCGCCCGGCCCATTATCAATACCGCCTACGAAACGCCTTTGCAGCCCGGTGATGATTGCCCGCCCTATCTGGTTTTTGACAATCTCGGCAACGGGCGGCTGCCGGGGCTTGCCGAAGTCCGTCCGGTCGTCCGGGCCATTCTGCTGAGAAAATACGCCGCTTCCTGTCCGCCCGGCTATATCGACCTGGTGGTCGAATCGTTCCGGGACGACCCGATTGTGCTGAGGTCCGCCCGGCTGGCCCCGACAAGCGAAGTTTCCGGAAACCCTTCACCGGCGATTGTGCCGGACCGGCTGATTCCGCTGGTCGTCAACGAAGGCCACGATATTCACCATGTCCGCGAGCGGGGCTATGTGGAGGCCCCGGTCCGGATCAAGGCGATTCTCGGCGGCCTGGAGCCTTCCGGCCTCTTCGTGCGGATGGCGGCCCGGCATTTTTCGGAAGCGCATATCAAGCAGGTCCATGATCCCGGATATGTCGAATATCTGAAGCGGGTCTGCACCAGGCTTGAACCGGGGAAATCGGTCTATCCCTATGTCTTTCCGATCCGCAATGCGGCTAAACCCCCGAAAGAACTGCCGATCCGGGCCGGTTATTACTGTATCGACACCTTTACGCCGCTTAACCGCAATGCCTACCAAGCCGCCAAGGGCGCGGTCGACTGCGGCCTGACGGCGGCCTCCCTTCTCCTGCAGGGGTACCGGCTGAGCTATGCCCTGGTCCGCCCCCCCGGCCATCACGCCGAACGGCGCGCCTTCGGCGGCTTCTGCTATTTCAACACCGCCGCTATTGCCGGGGATTTCCTGAGCGAACGAGGCCGGGTCGCGGTCCTTGATGTCGACTATCACCACGGCAACGGCACCCAGAATATTTTTTATGAACGGAGCGATGTCCTGACCTTGTCGATTCACGGTCATCCCGGTTTCGCCTACCCCTATTTTTCCGGGTTCGGCTCGGAAGTGGGCGACGGGGGCGGCAAAGGTTTCAACCGCAATTATCCCCTGCCGGAAGAGATCGACGGGGAAAACTATCGCCGAGCCCTGGAGAAGGCCCTGGCCCGAGTCCGGAATTTCCGGCCGAAATTTCTGGTGGTGGCGCTGGGGTTGGATACGGCCCGCAAGGACCCGACCGGCACCTGGGTTCTGGCCAGGGAAGATTTTTTTCGGAACGGCCGGTTGATCGGCCGATTGGAGCTGCCGACCGTGGTGATTCAGGAAGGGGGCTATCTGACCCGGACCCTGGGGACCAATGCCCGCAGTTTTTTTCAGGGGTTATGGCAGGGGATGTATGGACCTAAATAACCGGATTATCCAAACTTCGGTTGAGGTGGGGCCAGTCGGCTTTTGACTTTTTCTTTCTCCCATCTACCTAACGGCCTGGCCATGCCGGCGCTCCCCAAAAAGCTCGAATTCCTGCCATCATAAACAACCGGCAAACCTTTCAATATTATTTTTTAAGACGTAACCTGAACCGGCAGGTTTTGATGGACACCTTCTTTCGAATGAATCTATATTGATATAGAGACTTTAAATGAGGAGATGAGATACCTATGAAAAATCACAAAAGTTTGATCGTTATTACACTGCTTGGATTTCTATGGGGATGCCAATCCATCAAGGTCAGTCAGGATTATAATCCGGCCAAGGATTTTTACTCGCTGGAAACATATGCATGGCAGATGGAAACTCAACCGGAAACCGGTGATATACGAGTTGACAACCCTCTTCTCCACGATCGTATTCGCGCGGCTGTAAACCAGTCCCTTTTGGACAAAGGGTATCGAAGAATCTCCGAGGGCAAACCCGATTTTTATGTCTCATATAAATATGGAACCCACAGCAGGATCGAATCAGATGGCGTCGGATTCGGCATGGGTTTCGGATGGGGCGGCCGCAGCCGTTTTGGTGGAATAGGTGTGGGAACGGGCTCACCCGCCAGTGAACAAGATGAAAGGGTTTTGGCCGTCGACCTGAAAGATGAGCAAGGCAATTTGCTCTGGCGCGGGGTCGGCACCGCACCGTTCGAGCAACACGCCGGCCCTGAGGAGATCACAAAAGAGATTAACGCAATGGTCGAGAAAATTATGTCCCAGTTTCCGCCTTAACCCGGTAAGCATCCGACACGAAGCCGTTCTGATCAAGTCCTTCGGTGTAGTTAAGAATCAGGCAAACGGCTACCGCATTGATATTTCCCCTTGCCCTCTCCTTTTATTTTCTGCTCAAAAACAATATAATTGAATGGATTGAAATTGCGGCTTGCTCCGCCTGGGAAGCCGACACCTTCTTTTACTTGAATAATCTGGAGGCAAGAAAATGGCGAATAACTACCGTATGGAGGCGCGGGGCAAGACGGTCCAGGTTTGATGCAGGCCAACCCGAACTTCAAGGAACCGCCCAACCCCGCGACGGGCACCATAAAGGAGGCCGGGCGGTGGGCTTTCGATATCCATATCCCCGCCATAAACAAAGCCTGGAAGTTCGAGGTCGCCAGGGGCTGGAAAACCATTCCCAAGGGCTGGAAGCCGGCGGCGGGCGACAAGGTCAAAGTCAGCTATAAACGGGTTCCCTCCCGTTTTACCGGCAGCTACGTCTATCAGCTCGAGACCATGGAGAAGAGGTAGGAGCGGCGGCCGGAAAGTTGATGGCGTCGCAAAAAATCGGGATTGCGCCGGGTCCGGCCCGGAGACTCAGGAAAGCCGGGACTTGAAATCCGGATAACCGAACTCCCGGACGGTCTTGACCGCGTCGCTCCTTTTATCATAGATGGCGATGGTCGGCAGATTGATGCCGTTAAAGTTGGTGTTCTTGACCATGGTGTAATGGGCCATGTCGGTGAAAACCAGCCGGTCGCCCGGTTTCAGCGGTTCGGGGAAAGAGTAGTCGCCGATTATGTCGCCGGCCAGGCAGGTGTTGCCGGCCAATCGCCAGGTATGGGGGTGCTCGCCCGGTTTCCCCCCGCCGATCACCTCGGGCCGGTACGGCATGGCGAGGACATCCGGCATATGGGCCTCGGCCGAGGTGTCTAAAATGGCGATATCGATTTGGTTGTGGACGATATCGAGGACCGAGGCGATCAATACCCCGGCATTCAAGGCGACGGCCTCGCCCGGCTCCAGATAGATCCGCAGATCGTATCTGTCCCGGAACCGCTCGATCAGGCGGCAGAGCAAATCGACATCGTAATCGGGCCGGGTGACATGATGGCCGCCGCCGAAGTTGAGCCATTTCATGTCGGGAAGGAGATGCCCGAACTTTTCCTCGACGTGGGCCAGGACCCGCTTCAGGGTATCGGCCCCCTGTTCGCACATCACATGGAAATGGAGACCGTCGATTCCGCTCAGGTCATGACCCTCCAGATCGGCAGCCCTGATCCCCAGACGGGAGCCGGGGGCGCAGGGGTTGTAGAGGAGGGTCTTGACCTCGGAGTATTCGGGATTGATCCGCAGGCCTATCTCTCGCCCCCCTGCCCTGTCCCGGTATTTCCGCCATTGGGACAGGGAATTGAAGACCAGGTGGTCGGAGAGACCGGCGATCTCGTCAAACTCCTCGTCCCGGAAGGCGGGCGAGAAGGTATGGACCTCCCGGCCGAACTCCTCCCGGCCGAGGCGGGCTTCCAGCAGGCCGCTGGCGCAGACCCCGTCCAGATATTCTCGGATCAAAGGAAAGAGGCTGAACATCGCGAAACCCTTCAGGGCGAGAAGGATCCTGCAGCCGGTCCGCGCGCTGACCCCGGCCAGAAACCGGCAGTTCGCCTCGATCCGCTCCCGTTCGACCAGATATACCGGGGTGGCTAGATCGAGCCGTGAAAATCGCTGATCGTCCATGGCAGTCCGTGTTTGTTGAGCGCTTCCATAAAAGGATCCGGGTCGAGCTCCTCCATGTTGAAGACCCCCTCCCCCCGCCATTTGCCCTGCAGGATCAGCATGGCGCCGATCATCGCCGGGACTCCCGTGGTATAGGAAATCGCCTGGGAGCCGACCTCCTTGTAGCATTCATGATGATCGCAGATATTGTAGATATATTTTTTAACCGACTTGCCGTCCTTTTCGCCGTCGAAGACGCAGCCGATTACCGTCTTGCCTTTATAATTCGCGGCAAGGGAGGCGGGATCGGGCAGGAGCGCCTTCAGAAACTGAATCGGGACGATCTTCCGGCCGTCGAATTCAATCGGCTCGATCGAGGTTATGCCCACATTCTGCAAGACCTCAAGATGTTTGATGTAGTTATCTGAAAAGGTCATCCAGAAGCGGATCCGCTCCAGTCCCTTGATGTTCTTGACCAGCGATTCCATTTCCTCGTGGTAGAGCAGGTAACTGGGCTTAATACCCGCTACCGGGTAATCGAAGTCGATCCTTTTTTCCAGCGGTCCGGTCTCGATCCACTCGCCCTTTTCCCAGTAGCGCCCGTTCTGGGTGATCTCTCGGATATTGATCTCGGGATTGAAATTGGTGGCGAAGGGATGGCCGTGATCGCCGGCGTTGCAGTCGAGGATATCGACGGTGCGGATCGAATCGTAAAGATGTTTCTGGGCGTAGGCGCAGAAGACGTTCGTCACCCCGGGATCGAACCCGGAGCCGAGCAGGGCCATCAGTCCGGCCTTCCTGAACCTCTCCCGGTAGGCCCACTGCCACTTGTACTCGAACTTGGCCTCGTCGGGCGGCTCGTAGTTGGCGGTATCGAGATAATTGACCCCGCATTCGAGACAGGCATCCATAATGGTCAGATCCTGGTACGGCAGGGCCACGTTGATGCAGAGCTCCGGCTGGAAATCGCGGATCAGGGCGACCAGTTCCGGAACCCGGTCGGCGTCGACCCGGGCGGTCCTGATCGGCCGGGAGACCTTCGCGGCAATGGCGTCGCATTTGGCCCTGGTCCTTGAGGCCAGCATGATTTCGGAGAATACCTCCGGGACCTGGCAGCATTTGTGAACGACGACCGAACCGACTCCGCCCGCTCCGATAATCAGTACTCTGGACATGGCAATATCCTTAATCAGAATTTCAAATAGGTATACCCTTCCAGGCAATCCTCGTAAAAATCGACCAGGCGGACCCCTTCGCGGGGCTGGATCGCTCCGCGCCGGATCTGACGGTCGACTTCCTTCTTGACGTAACGGGCCATCATTTCGGGATTGTACTGCATGGTGGCCAGAACCTTCTCGGCCGAGGTGCCCTTGATCACCTCCTCGATATAGAAATCGGCGGGATCGTCATCGTCACAGAAGATATGGACCTCGTTCAGACGGCCGAACAGGTTGTGCATATCGCCCATGACGTCCTGATAGGCGCCGGTCAGGAACAAGCCGATATAATACTCTTCACCCTCGTTGATTTCGTGGAGCAGGAGGCTTTGATCGTAACCGCCCTGGGCGATGAACTGGCTGATCTTGCCGTCGGAATCGCAGGTGATATCGACGATCGAACATCTCTGCCGGGGCGCTTCATCGAGCCGCATCACCGGCATGATCGGCAGGAGCTGGCTGATCGCCCAGGTGTCGGCGGCCGACTGAAAAACCGAGAAATTGCAGAGGTATTGGCTGGCCTTGAGCTCCTCGACCTGCATCAACTCTTCCGGGACGAAATCCGCCTCTTCCAGGATCCGGCTGATCCGGCTGATAATCTGCCAGTAAAGGGTTTCGAGCCGGGCTCGTTCCTCAAGGGAGATTACCCCGAGCTTAAAGGCGTTGATCGCGTCGTTCTTGTCCTGCTGGACATCGTTGAAGATTTCCTGATAGTTTTCCTCGGTGAGGATCGCGGCCGATTCCCGCATATTGGTCAGGAGAATATGTTCGTCAACGATCGCGCCGGTTTCGTAAGTGGAATTGGTCTGGTGGATGGTGCCGACCACATTGGTGATCACGCAGGAGTGGTGCGCGGTGATGTAGCGCCCGCTTTCGCTGACGATATGGGGATGGGGAACCCCGACCTCGTCGCAGATCTGCTGCAGGCCGCTGACGACGTCCATGGCGTATTCGAGGAGACTGTAGTTGCGGGATGAGTTGGTGGCCGAACGGGAGCCGTCGTAGTCGACCCCCAGGCCGCCGCCGATGTCGAAATAATCGAGCTTGATCCCGGACAGGGCCAGGTCGGCATAGATCCGGGCCGCCTCGGCCACCGCCTCCTTGATGATCCTGATATCGGGAACCTGGCTGCCGACATGGAAGTGGAGCAGCTTGAGAGAGTCGACCATGCCATGTTTTTTAAGAAGAGCGATGCCGTTTAATATTTCGCTGCAGGTCAGGCCGAATTTGGCCCGTTCGCCGCTGGAACCCGACC
>JBHEOZ010000044.1:0-3562 GCA_046260555.1 Desulfurivibrionaceae bacterium | reverse complement strand
GACCGCAAGTTTGGCCCGGATGCCGATCATCGGTTCGACCTGCATTTCCTTGGCCAGTCTGACGATGAGAGCGAATTCGGAAACATTCTCGACGACGATAATGAATTTACGGCCCAGCTTGCGGCCGAGCAGGGCGAGCCGGATATACTCCTCGTCCTTGTAGCCGTTAAGAACGGTAAGGTTATCGGGGTTGTCGTTATAGGCCAGGGCCGCCATCAGCTCGGACTTGGACCCGGCCTCCAGGCCGTGGTTGTAAGGCTCACCGGCGTCGAGGATCTCCTCGACCACCTCGCGCATCTGGTTGACCTTGATAGGATAAACCCCGAAAAACCCGCCCTGGTAGTCATACTCGGCGATGGCATCCCGGAAAGTGGTGTTAATCAGTTTGATCTGGGAGCGCAGGATATCATGGAAACGGATTACCGCCGGAAAGGCGATTTTCTGCTCCTTGATCTCCTCGATCACCTCCATGAAATCGATTCGCGGCCCGTCTTCCCTTCTCTCGGGCAAGACGCAGAGATGGCCCCGCTCGTTTACCGAGAAATAACCGCTGCCCCAGCGCTTGACGTTGTACAGCTCGCACATTTCGGCCGGGCTGACCTTTTGTTCAACGGCCATGACCGCCCTCCCCCGCCATGGCCAGGATCAGCTCCCGGACCACCGTGGTCGCGAAAACCTCGCTGTTGCCGGTGGGATCGATTGCCGGCGCCAGTTCGACCACATCGCCCCCCACCACTCTCTTGTTTTTCAGGATCGTGACAATTTCCGTAAGGGACCGGAAATCCTCGCCGCCCGCCTCCGGAGTGCCGGTCCCGGGCAGACAGGCCGGGTCGAAAAAGTCAAGGTCCAGGGTCAGGTACAGCGGCTTCTCCGGGGGAATCTTTTCCAGAAAGGCGATAAAATCGGCAAGCTCGGCATAAAGGGTCCGCTCCCTCCGCATCCAGGCGAATTCCGCCCTGGTTCCGGACCTGATCCCGAACTGGGCCAGACGATGATCGGGGCCGAAATGATCGAGACAGCGCCGGATCGTCGAGGCATGGGAATAAGCAAAGCCCTGATAGCCGTCCCTGAGATCGGCATGGGCATCGAGATGGAGCAGGAGCAGGTCCGGATAAAGGGCCAGGCACCTGGCGATAAAGGGAGCGGAAATCGAATGTTCGCCGCCCAGGGCCAGGACCCGGGTCGATTCATCGAGGTGCTCGGCCAGGCCGGCAAAAGAGTCCTGCAATGACTGCCAATCCCGGCGGGGATCGCCGGAGGCGGTCACGGCCAGATCGCCGAGGTCGTAAAAGACGCCGATCTCTTCCAGGTCGAGATCGAGATAGGGCGAATATGATTCGATATGCTCCGAAACCCGGCGGACCGCGGCGGGACCGGCAGCGGTCCCTTTCCGGAAACAGGCGGTGCCGTCGAAGGGAACCCCGATCAGGTTCAGGCCGGGCCGGGGTTGGGCGGAGATCTCCGCGCCCTGATAGGCGGGGGCGGGGGGCTGTAAAATGCGGTTTTTCACTTGTCGACAACCAACGCTGGGAATCGGCTCAAATCAGCCGCGAACAAAACGGTGCGAAAACTCAAAATCCACTCAATAACATCAATAATATCAATGCAATAACCTTAAAAGCAACCTGTAATCCGGGCCAGGGGCGCGGAAAATACTCTTTTTAATTTCTTTCGTCAATAAATTTACCAGGGTCATAATATAGAACTTTTTGCTTGGCCATTCCGTGGGTTCTTACGAGTCCTTCAAAATCTTGATGAATTCGCAAGAAGTCAAAAATCAAGTCATTGCGAACCCGGATGAGAAATCTTCTTTTTATCCCATGAGTGATATTAATCATGTACTTGATAAAAATGCTTCGTAATATTAACTCCTGGGAAGTTCCGCAAGTTCAGGGGACCAAGTTCAGGGGACAGCATATGCAACCCCTTTCACCCTGCCCATGCTGGGCGTACACAATGGCATAAACACCGACGCCTGAAGGCGCGGGTTATGCCGGTCGACGACAAAAATAAAAATTGGGGGCTGCTTAAGATATCCAGTTTTCTATATGAAGATCTGGAACACGAGAAAATTCTTTTTCGTTATTGGTAACCAAGGTGCAATTAACCGAAAGTGCATGTGCCGCAATGAGCATATCTAGTGAACCAATAGGAGTCCCTTGTTTTTCAAGGAAAGCCCTGAGTTTCCCATAATCTTGCGTAGCATCGTCGCCATAGGGCAATATTTCGAGCGGTGCAACAAATTGGGATAAGGCAAATTGATTTTGATCAGGTTTTGAACTTTTCATCACCCCATATTCAAGTTCACTCAAGGTTATAGATGAAATGGCTAAACTCGAAATTGGGAGTTGTCTAAAACGGTCAATCACATTTTCCGGTTTACGTTTAATGATATAAATACAAATATTTGTGTCGAGCATGTACGAAATCACAGTTCTTCTCGACTGTTTTGGGGAGGTTGGTTCCGGTCTTCCATGAAATCGTCAGAAAATTGGTCAAGGCTATTAGCCAGCACTGACCAGGGGTCATCTTTTGGCATAAGGACAACGATCTTCCCAATTTTATTGATATAAACATCGTCGCCAGAGAAACGATATTCTTTGGGCAGACGTACTGCTTGGCTTCGGCCGTTGGTAAAAATCTTAGCTGTTTGCATGACGAACCTCCTTGTGAGTATATATCAAAGTATATATTCACTTGCGAAGTTTGTCAAAATAATAAAAAACCACGTCGCTACACATTTGACAAAAGGGTTGCAAGCCATGGTTAGGCCATAAAAATAAGAAAACTGATATTTCAAGACCTGACCCCATGACGTGATGACCCCATGACGTGAAAACAATATTTACGCCCCCCGCGCAGCGACCGCAGCGACGCCACCAGTCTTGACAATATCAATAGTGGCCATTATTATAACCACATGCTACTGTCGGAGGTTGCCTATGCATAATGTCGATAATTTTGTCCCGATAACCCAGGCCAAATCGAAGTTGCTGGACTTGGTCCGCCTGATCCATGACCGTGATGACACCTATGCCATTACCAAGAACGGCGTGCCCGAGGCCGTTCTGATCAGCATGAAGAAATTCGAGGGTCTGCTGGAGACCATCGAAATCCTGGCTGACCAGGATGCCATGGCCCAGTTGCGCGGATCTAAGGATGATGTGGCCAAGGGCCGCTTCGTTGGAGTTGACGAGGCGCTTTGATGTCTTATTCTGTGAGATTGACCAAAACCGTTGCGGACAAGGTCACAAATCTGCACCCCGAAATCAAAAAACAGCTCAGAGCAGCCGTAAATGAAGTTGCGGAAAAGCCCTACTCGGGAAAGGAGTTGCAGGAAGAACTATCCGGCTATCTGAGTTATCGGTTCAATAGATACCGAATAATTTACCAGGTCAGCGAAGATGCTAAAACGATAACGGTCGTTATGTTTGGGCATCGACGAGATGTTTACGAGCTCTTCGGGGAACTGGTCAATACCAGAAAAGGCGGTCAGTGATAAATATCAAATCGTCAAGGCCCGGGGCCAAAAGTAATAGTTGGGTATGGTGTCGCCGGAACC
>JBHEOZ010000439.1:468-713 GCA_046260555.1 Desulfurivibrionaceae bacterium | reverse complement strand
ACCTGGAACAGCTGCTGACCACCGCCGATGTTGAAGATGCGCCGGTGGTACGCCTGTTGCGGTCCCTTTTTGAAGATGCCGTCCAGGTCGGCGCTTCCGATATTCATATCGAGCCGGATGAAAAGGTCCTGCGGATCCGGCAACGGATTGATGGCGTACTGCATGAACAGGTGATGAAGGAAAAGCGCATCGGCACGGCCCTGGTGTCGCGCTTGAAGCTGGTTTGTGGTCTTGACATTTCCGAA
>JBHEOZ010000439.1:0-345 GCA_046260555.1 Desulfurivibrionaceae bacterium | reverse complement strand
GCCTCAGGATGGGCGTTTCAATGTGCGGGTTAAAGGTCACAGCGTCGACATCCGTTTGTCTACCATGCCGTTGCAGTATGGTGAGTCAGTGGTTATGCGGCTGCTCGATCAGTCCGGTGGCCTGCTCGACCTCAGTCACATCGGTATGAATGAGGATATTCTCCAGCGTTTCCGGGCCCAGCTCAGTCAGCCCCACGGATTGGTCCTGGTCACCGGCCCGACCGGCAGCGGTAAAACCACAACCCTTTACGGTGCACTTAATCAGCTCAACAGCTTTGAAAAGAAAATTATCACGGTTGAAGACCCGGTCGAATATCGCCTGCCGCGCATCAATCAGGTCCAGGT
>JBHEOZ010000438.1:453-715 GCA_046260555.1 Desulfurivibrionaceae bacterium | reverse complement strand
ATATAATAGATGGTGTCCATCCAGAGGTGGTGGATTTTGGTTCCGGCCAAGGCCGCAGCGATTTGTCCCGCTGCGCGGGACTTCCCGTCTGATTTAATGCTGCGGTGGGTGAAAACCGCAGGCGTAGCAGGGCTACGGCGAGGATTTCCAAAGAGCGAGAACGCCGGCCGGGGCCGAAAGATGCCATTTATGGATGGGCACTAGTTAGCTTCAAACAAAACTTGATTGAAAGGAGTTCGATTCAATGGGCACGATTATAGCG
>JBHEOZ010000438.1:0-276 GCA_046260555.1 Desulfurivibrionaceae bacterium | reverse complement strand
CCGGCCGAACGCATGAGCCTGAGGAGCGCGCGCGCGACGCGCTGATCGACCTGTTCGGTGCAGACTTCAAGGTAGCGCTGTTGGATCTCTTCGATGCGCGCGATGACGATCCCCAGCAGATTGATGGCGATATCGGGATAACAGTGCATCAGCCGCATCATTGCGGACCTGTCCCAGGCAACCACTTCGGTTTCGTCAACGGAGGAGGCGGTCACCGGATAAATGCCATCCTTGATCACCGCGGCCGCCGCTGTCAATTCCCCCGCACCGATATAG
>JBHEOZ010000437.1:0-729 GCA_046260555.1 Desulfurivibrionaceae bacterium | reverse complement strand
GAACCCGCAGGATATCATGAGGGTTACTTGAGCCATCAACCAGTTCCTCACCGGCATGAAGGTAATCCCCTTCATGAACGGAGATGTGCTTTCCTTTAGGAATCAGGTATTCAACCGGCTCACCTACCTCCGGAGTAACAACCACTTTACGCTTTCCTTTGGCATCTTTTCCGTAGCTCACAACCCCATCAACTTCCGAGATCACCGCAACTTCTTTCGGCTTACGGGCCTCAAAGAGCTCGGCAACACGCGGCAGACCACCGGTAATATCCTTGGTTTTGGTAGTTTCGCGCGGGATCTTGGCGAGGATGGCGCCGGGTCGCAACGGCGTACCCTCTTCAACAGCAATGTTGGCACCAACCGGCAGCATATAGCGCGCCGGTGCACCATGGTTACCCGTGGGCGCTTGTCAGCCGAACGCGACTCAATGACCACTTTGCGTGACAGGCCGGTCACCTCATCGACCTGCTCTTCCATCGTGATCCCCTCAACGATATCACCATAACGCACGGTTCCACCCACCTCGGTAACAATTGGTACCGTGTAGGGGTCCCACTCAGCGAGGACATCACCGGTCTTGACCGGGGCTCCCTCCTGGCGGGTCAAGTGTGCACCATAGACCATGGAGTAACGCTCACGCTCACGACCGGCCTCATCAATAACGGCAACCTCACCCTTACGGTTCATGACCACCGGCAAACCGGCTTCATCATCAACGGTGTTGAGGTT
>JBHEOZ010000436.1:0-734 GCA_046260555.1 Desulfurivibrionaceae bacterium | reverse complement strand
GTCTATCCCTATCCCAAAGGCAGCCTGAAAGAGAGTAAATCGGCGGGTTGAGAGCGGAAGACCCGGCCTGTCCCGAAATGGCCTGAAGAGAACCATATCGGCGGCTGGTCGGATTGATCGCGCCCCAGGCCAAAGATTTTCTTCCGCAATAAGGGAGTTATTGTTCCTCTCTTTTTTTCGCCTATCTTCATGTTTTATTCGCAAAGACCAGAAGAGATTGTTAACCTGGCAAAGATTATTATTTTTCCTAAAACAAATTTGGATCTTGAGAGCAATAGAAAAATAGATAACTACGTCCCTCGGCTCTCTCCGGCCACAACCCCGCTCATCCTGAGCCTGTCGAAGAGAAGCACATTTCCAGCAGGGAAGGGGAAGAAAAATCCCCAGAAAACCTGACATATTCTTTCAAAACACTCTTTAATCGGTTATGTTTATTGACCGTTTAATAATCATCAAGGGTGACTTTGTTATACATACAGTCCCCTGGAACTCATACAGGAACTCATGGAAGTGCTGTCCGCCTGGCTTCAAAAAAATATTGACATTCATGCAACTAAATATTAGTTGCAAAACTTGCTTCTTGCATGGTAACCTTTAATGTCGAAAAAAGAGAAACTCTTGGCAAAACTTTGTGCCGGTACGCCGCCAAAAGATTTTCCCTGGCACGATCTGGTTACGCTGATGAGCTATTATGGATTTGAAAGTAAATGCAGTGGCGGGTCGCACTATATGTT
>JBHEOZ010000435.1:490-733 GCA_046260555.1 Desulfurivibrionaceae bacterium | reverse complement strand
ACCTGGGACCGATTGATACAAATGGTGATTTCGGCTTTGCCAGTGAGCGGGTTTGTCGTGATTGCCACGATGTCCATGCCGCCGACACCACGATCAATAACCAGTGGGCCAACTCGGCCCACGGCGGCAATATCGCCGAAGTCAAGGCCGCCGCTGTCGCCGCCGGAACTTCTTCGAGCGCCTTGACCGCCGCAGTGACTCAAGGAGCATGGGTCGGCGGATATCAGCATTACGACTGGGACG
>JBHEOZ010000435.1:0-258 GCA_046260555.1 Desulfurivibrionaceae bacterium | reverse complement strand
ATCCCGGCGGAGTTACTCTCGAATATACGGTTGCCGAGACCCCGGTGGTATTACCGGACCAGGGCAACTCCAATCTCTGCAACACCTGCCACAGCGGCCGAGGCAATATGGATTCCTACGGTTTGAGCGGAGAACCGGCAACGCCTATGACCACCACCGCTCCCGGCTTTGCTACCGACGCCAAGAACGTTACCGCAACCCACTACCTGGCCGCTTCGGCAACCATTTACCAGGCCCAGACCAAGGTCGGTTATCAGT
>JBHEOZ010000434.1:438-733 GCA_046260555.1 Desulfurivibrionaceae bacterium | reverse complement strand
ACATTGCCCACATCTTCAAAGCGCTGTCAGACGAGACCCGTTTGCGGATTCTGGCGCTGTTAGGCTCCGGAGAGCTTTGTGTCTGCGACCTGATGGAGGCTCTCGAATTGCCTCAATCGACGGTATCGCGCCATCTGGCCTATTTGCGTCATGCTGGGCTGGTGGCTGATCAGCGGCGCGGGGTCTGGATGTTTTATCGGCTCGAGCAAGCGGGCGCCCTGGGTGATGAACTACTACGGTTGGTGCTTGAAAAGCTTAATCAGTCAGATCAGATTCTTGCGGATCAAAGCGCTCT
>JBHEOZ010000434.1:0-233 GCA_046260555.1 Desulfurivibrionaceae bacterium | reverse complement strand
GAAGAAAAATGCAGTTGAGTTTTTTTGTAATCTCCATTCGCTTATGCGGATAGCAGAAAGGATTGTTTTAAGGATGAAAAGAGTTCTGTTCTTATGCACCGGCAATTCCTGCCGCAGCCAGATGGCCGACGGTATCATCAATCATGATTTTGCCGGTCAAATCGAAGCTTTTTCAGCGGGAACCGAACCCCACGGACTCAACCCCAGGGCGGTTCAGGTGATGCAGGAAATCG
>JBHEOZ010000433.1:310-740 GCA_046260555.1 Desulfurivibrionaceae bacterium | reverse complement strand
AGATATGGCCGGGTCCCCGGGCCGCGACATTGACATAGTTGGCGACGGTCCCGGCGAGGATCACCATAAACCAGCCGAGGCCGGTGCCGAAGAGCTTGCTCAGGTAATGGATGATCACCCCGCCGATAAAGAGATTGCCCAGCAGGTGGCCGGGGCCGGAGTGCAGGGTCAGGGCGGTTATCAGGCGCCACCATTCGCCGCCCTCGAGAATGGCCCGGGAGTCGACGGCGCCCCGGCTGAACCAGGCGCTGTCCGAGGAGAACGGTCCGGTAATCATATGGAAGACCAGCAGGGCGCCCATCAGCAAGACGGTCGGCGGCCGCTTCTCCTCCTCGACCATCGTGCCCGCCCCATGGTTTTTCGGCGGGGGCCAGTTCCGGTTTTCTCTTTCGTAATCCCGAATCTCCAGCGCGGCCCGCTCGGCTTGCTC
>JBHEOZ010000433.1:0-276 GCA_046260555.1 Desulfurivibrionaceae bacterium | reverse complement strand
GCGATGTATTGCTTGTTGATGCTTTCCAAATCGGCACCATTATCCCGATGAAGGGGCATTGCGGGCCGGCCGGCAATCGTTGGCAAACTCGGAAAAAGTCATGGGATGGCTAAGCAAAAAGTTCGATACACAAGGATTGGTGAATTTTTGCGACGCCATCATCACTGGCGCTGTCTTGACATTCTCCGGAAAGCCAGTTAAGAAGTCGGCCTGTCCGTCGCTTTCGATATATAATGATAAATAATATCGGCGAAAGCGGTATGGATAGAGTTAAGG
>JBHEOZ010000432.1:0-750 GCA_046260555.1 Desulfurivibrionaceae bacterium | reverse complement strand
ACGGCTTCCGGCATTCCCGAGTTACTGTTCAAGTTTATGGTGCCCCGACCGGTTCTTGCCCTGATCATGCCGATACTCTTTTCGATAATTTCGGCCTGCATCAAGGGCTCGCCCTCGCAGCCCTGGCCGAAACTGACCACTCCCCTCTCCACCCTTTCCAGATGGGGTGCCGCCACCTCGGCGATCTCTTCCGGAGTGGGCGTGAAATCGATCCGATCCTGGGTGGCCGGGCAGCATCCGGAGGGTTGCAGAGAGATGCAGCCGAGACAGCGGGCGTTACAGACCGGAGAAGTCGGCAAGGGCGCTTCCCAGCTATCCATGAAATAATTGACCGCCGCCGGACAGCCGTAGGTGAGGCTGCATTTGCCCAGATGCTGAATCAGGCGGTTGTCGGGATTTTCCCGAAGGCGCTTGTTGGTGGCCTTGCTGATTTTTGCCGGCTGGAAGCGGCCCGGCTCCTGACGCGGATCGGAATCACTGCGAAAAGCGCAGACCCAGAAGTGTGGGCCGGAGCCATAAAAGCGGCCACCGCGCGCACCGGCCTGCCGGGTTGGAGCGGATCATCATCAAGCTTGAGGAATTCTCCGGTGACCGGGTCGGTCCCGACCGGCTGCCGGTCGTCCAGAACAAATAACTCGCTGCCTTCGGGCAAGGGAATCAACTCTGTAAGTCGGGGAGTAATAAAGTCCCGGCCGCTGCGGCCGGCCATGGCCAGATCGGGCAGATCGCGGATCTCCCCCTTGTCGTCGG
>JBHEOZ010000431.1:0-752 GCA_046260555.1 Desulfurivibrionaceae bacterium | reverse complement strand
GATACAAACGAAATACAATCCGGTGTTATTCAACTTTCTGTCCGGAAAGCTGACATGTATGCCGGTTTTAAAAAACTATTGATGAAATATTTCCTAGAGCAATGGATTGACCTTGGCTGTTAAGTAAATTGGTCCGGTGGATTGAAAGATCAGTTGGCTTGGCGCTGGATGGGGATGTTGCCCTGTAGGGATAAACGATCTTGTAAATAGCTTGGTTATGGGGTATGAGTATCGAGGTTATTATCCCACCCGAGAAAAGAGGAGCCCTTTTTGCTAGATTTCAAGAAAATCTCCCGGAAGAAAAAATCATTATTTCGGGAATATGCCGAAGCAATCATTATCGCGCTGCTGCTGGCTTTGTTTATCCGCGCTTTTGTTGTTCAGGCCTTTAAAATTCCTTCCGGCTCGATGATTCCGACCCTGCTGATCGGCGATCACATTCTGGTCAGCAAATTTATTTACGGTTTACGCAATCCCTTTACCGGTACGGTAGTTATTCCGGTCAAGAATCCTGAGCGCCTCGATGTCCTGGTTTTTAAATTCCCCCTCAATCCCTCCCAGGATTTTATAAAAAGAGTAATAGGTCTGCCGGGAGATACGGTGGAAATAATTGATAAAAAGGTATTTATTAACGGGGTTCGGCTTAAGAACGATCCGGGTGTCATTGAGAGTGATCATGTGATCCCGGCGGGCAAGAGCCCCCGGGACAATTTCGGACCGGTAACCGTGCCGGCCGCATCCCTGTTCGTAAT
>JBHEOZ010000430.1:467-759 GCA_046260555.1 Desulfurivibrionaceae bacterium | reverse complement strand
GCGATGGGGTGCTCATTACCAATGCGGAAGGTATTATTGTCTATTACAACAAAGCCATGTCCCGCATCGATGAACTCGAACCTGAAGATGTCATTTTGAATCAGGTGACGGATGTGTATGATCTGGACAATGAGACCAGCCTGATCATGCAGTGTCTGATCACCCGGCAGCCCATCATCGATCAGCCCAACTATTACCGGACCCGCATGGGCAAATTCGCCAACACCATCCATAATGTCCACCCCATCTTCAATAAAAACCAGCTGGTGGGGAGCATCTGTTTTGTCAGAGA
>JBHEOZ010000430.1:0-267 GCA_046260555.1 Desulfurivibrionaceae bacterium | reverse complement strand
CCGCTGCGGGAACGGATGTCCGACCTGCCGCTGCTGGTGGATCATTTCATCGGCAAGCACAACAAAACCCTGGGCCGGCAGGTGCAGGGGGTGGAAGACGGGGTTATGGAAATGTTCCACCAGTATCACTGGCCCGGCAATGTCCGGGAGCTGGAACATGTCATTGAAGGGGCCATGAATATCATGGGGCCGGATAACCGGATCCGGATCAAATATCTTCAGCCCCACTTCACCCATGGGTACGGCAATCATCGTTCTGCCGGGCAG
>JBHEOZ010000043.1:5757-10711 GCA_046260555.1 Desulfurivibrionaceae bacterium | reverse complement strand
AGCCGTCAGGAAATAACATGGCCATTTTCGAGCCTTCTTATACGGCTCCTTATGCCGTCTTGGCTGTACTGAATGGTAATGTTATTCTTTGACAACGGCTTAGTT
Organism: Desulfurivibrionaceae bacterium; assembly: GCA_046260555.1. GTDB lineage: Bacteria > Desulfobacterota > Desulfobulbia > Desulfobulbales > JAGXFP01 > JAGXFP01. The sequence continues at coordinate 10,606 of JBHEOZ010000043.1, read as the reverse complement.
TTTAACAAACTCGAAAAAGTCTCGGGATCGATATAGGCAGGTTGGCTCCAGCCAATGTGCTTATTTTTTTTAACTGTCCAGAAAAGTTTATGCACGGGTGGATTGGCTGATGGCCGATTGTACGGTATCCATAGCCGGAACGGATAAGAAGGCGGCGGTTGCCGCCGGCAGCCCGTTAAGTGACGCCTTGAAGGAGTTGCTCTCCAAAAAGCAGCGCAAGCAGGCGGTGGCTTTCCGGAGCGCCGGTGAACTATATGACCTGGCCGCCCCGGTTGACCGGGATCTGGAAGTGGAATTCGTTATGGCCGATTCCCCGGAAGGTCTCGATGTGATCAGGCACAGCACCGCCCATCTCATGGCCCACGCGGTCGTCGATCTCTTCGGGAGCGGCGTCAAAGTCGCCATCGGCCCTTCGACCGATGACGGTTTTTATTATGATTTCGACCGGGACGAAGCCTTTACCCCCGACGACCTCGAGAAGATCGAAACCCGGATGCTGCAACTGGCCGGAAGCGTCATGCCCTTTGAACGCGAAACGGTCGCCAGCAGCGAAGCGCGGCGGATTTTCGAGGAGAAGGGCCAGCAGTATAAGGTAGAGCTTATCGACGAAATCGAGGACGATACCGTCAGCCTGTACCGGCTCGGCGATTTTGTCGATCTTTGCCGGGGACCCCATGTCCCCCACAGCGGCTTGCTCCAGGTCTTTAAACTGACCAGGCTGGCCGGCGCCTACTGGCGCGGCGACGAGAAGCGGCCGATGCTGCAGCGCATATACGGCACGGCCTTCGCCGGCCCCAAGGAGCTGAAAAACTATCTCTTTCAGCTTGAGGAGGCCAAAAAACGCGACCACCGCAAGCTCGGCCGGCAGCTCGAACTTTTCACCATCCAGGACGAGGTGGGGCCGGGACTGATTCTCTGGCAGCCGAAAGGCGCCCTGATGCGGAAGATCATCGAGGACCAGTGGTGGGCGGAGCATTACCGGCACGACTACGAACTGCTCTATACGCCCCATATCGCCAGGCGCGATCTCTGGAAGACCAGCGGCCACCTGGATTTCTACGGCGAGAATATGTATTCGGCCATGGAAATCGACGAGGTCAGTTATCAGCTCAAGCCGATGAACTGCCCTTTTCATATCGCGATTTACAACACCGGCAAGAGAAGCTATCGGGAATTCCCGATCCGCTGGTGCGAGCTCGGCACCGTCTATCGTTACGAGAAAACCGGCGCTCTGCACGGCCTGATGCGGGTCCGGGGTTTCACCCAGGATGACGCGCACATCTTCTGCCGTCCCGACCAGCTTGAAGACGAGATTTATAACATCCTCGACCTTAACATGAAGGTTTTGCGGTTGTTTGGTTTTGACAGCTATGACATCTATCTTTCCACCCGGCCCGATAAGTCTGTCGGCAGTGACGAGAACTGGGAGCAGGCGACCGCGGCCCTGAAGATGGCGCTGGACAAGAAAGGTTATGATTACGAACTCGATCCCGGCGAAGGGGTTTTTTACGGACCCAAGATCGATATCAAGATCAAGGATAAACTGGGGCGCGCCTGGCAATGTTCCACCATTCAGGTCGACTTCAACCTGCCTGAACGTTTTGAGTTGAGCTATACCGGCAGTGACGGTAAGGAGCACCAGCCGATCATGATCCATCGAGCCCTGATGGGTTCCCTGGAGCGTTTTTTCGGGGTGATGATCGAGCATTACGCCGGCGCCTTCCCGGTGTGGATGGCTCCGGTGCAGGCCCGCTTGATGAATATAACCGATTCACAGCTTGCCTATACCGAAACGGCGTATGATCAGTTGAAACGGCTTGGGGTGCGGGTGGAAAAGGATGTCCGCAACGAGAAGCTCAATTACAAGATTCGGGAAGCCCAGCTCCAGAAGATTCCCTATATGCTGATTGTCGGCGATAAGGAGATGGAAGCGGGGGAGGTGACGATCCGTTTGCGGGACGGCGAAAATCTGCCGCCCATGAAAATCGCCGATTTCGCCGGCATGGTCGAGCGCCAATGCGCCGAGGAAAAAAAGCTGGCGGATTGAGCGCCTTGATCTTTCCCTGCGTTAAAAGCTTGAAAAGTCATGGTCTTATATGCTAAGGATATCAGCTGCCTTAAAGACGGCTTGATTAAGTATCGAAAGAAATATAGAATCTGAGAAAATATAGTTTGGCACACCATCATGCTTGGGAGGTAGGGGTATTAAAGGAAGGAGAAAAGCGCAGGACAAAGGCAGGGAAGTCCGAGCCAGGATCAATGCGGAAATCGATTGCCCGGAGGTTCGGCTGATCAATGTCGACGGGGAGCAGGCCGGGGTAGTCAGCACCAGGGAAGCCATGAGTTTGGCCGGGGAGTCCGGGCTCGACCTTGTCGAAGTCTCACCCACCGCGGAGCCGCCGGTGTGCCGGATTATGGATTTCGGCAAGTACCGCTACGAGCAGAGCAAAAAACAGGCTGAAGCCAAAAAGAAACAATCCGTTGTCGAAGTAAAGGAAATTAAATTACGCCCCAAGACCGAAAAGCACGATCTCGATTTCAAGATGAAGAATATCCGGAAGTTTCTGGATCAGGGTAACAAGGTGAAGGTTACCTTGAGGTTCAGAGGCCGCGAGATCGTTTATGCCGGCACCCTTGGGGCGGAGGTCCTGAAAAACATCGGCGATGCCCTGGAAGACGTTGCCGATGTGATTCAACGGCCTTCCATGGAAGGCCGTCAAATGGCGATGTTCCTCGCCCCCAAGAAAAATAAATAGGCAGGTCCCGTCAGGGCCTTGTTTGTCAGTTTTTGCATAAATATCCATGAAGGTCGGTTTTCATCCCGGATGAGCCGACATGTATTTAAGGGAGTGCAGCGATGCCTAAAATGAAAACCAACAGGGGAGCCGCCAAGCGGTTCAAGGCCAGCGGATCCGGTAAGATTATGCGCCGGAAAGCTTTTACCAGTCATATTCTGACCAAAAAGTCCACCAAGCGAAAGAGAGGACTGCGGCTGGCTACTGAAGTCGATGCCTCTAATCTCAGGACCGTCAAGAAATTGCTTCCCTACATATAGGGTCAGCTGAGATTGTATCGCTGCGTCGTGATTGGAAAAGATCAACAAGACCCGCCCTGCCGGGTCTATTTTAAGTAGTAAGGAGAGAAGAAATGTCCAGAGCAAAACGCGGGTTTAAAGCGCGTCGTCGGAGAAACAGGGTATTAAAATTGGCCAGGGGCTATGTCGGAGGCAGGCATCGTCTCTACAAGACCGCTACCGAGGCGGTGGATCGTGCTCTTGCCTATGCCTATCGTGACCGCAAGGTTCGGAAACGTGATTTCCGGCGTCTGTGGATTGTCAGAATTAACGCCGCCGCCCGTCTGTACGGGATGTCCTACAGTAAATTGATCGGCGGACTCAAGAAATCCGAGATCGAGCTCGATCGCAAGGTCCTGGCCAATATGGCTATCATGGATCCCAAAGCCTTCAGTCAGGTTGTCAAGGCGGCTTCCTGATCATCGGCTCCGGATTTGATCGATAGCATGGAAGACGAACTACAGCGATTAAGGGGCGAGGCCCTGGGCCGGCTCGACGAGATCGATCAACCCGGAGATCTTGAGGAGTTCCGGGTTAAATACGTGGGCCGCAAGGGTCTGTTCTCCGGCCTGATGAAACAGCTCGGCCAGGCGGATCCCGCCGAGCGTCCACGTCTGGGCCAGCTGGCCAACCGCGTCAAGGCCGAAGTGGAAGAGGCCTTTGCCGTGCGTCAGCAGGCCCTTGCCGATTCGGCCGGCCGGGAGAGCGATAAGGGTCTCGATACCAGCCTGCCCGGCCGCACCGTCCCTCTCGGGCGCCTGCACCCGGTCACCCAGATCATGGATGAGGTCTGCGGGATCTTCGAGGGCTTGGGCTTTGCCGTGGCCGAAGGTCCCGATATCGAGACCGACTTCTACAATTTCGAAGCGCTTAACATCCCCCCGCACCATCCGGCGCGGGACATGCACGACACCTTCTATTTCAGCGAGTCCGTCCTGCTGCGGACCCATACCTCGCCCATGCAGATCCGGGCCATGGAAAACAAGAAACCGCCCCTGCGGATGATCGCGCCGGGCAAGGTTTACCGTTGCGATTCCGATATCACCCACACCCCGATGTTCCACCAGGTCGAAGGCTTTCTGGTCGATGAGAAGGTTTCTTTCGCCGACCTTAAGGGGATCCTCTCGATATTTATCGCCCGGATGTTCGACGAGAAAACCCCGATCCGCTTCCGGCCCAGTTTTTTCCCCTTCACCGAGCCGAGCGCCGAGGTCGATATCGGCTGCGTGATCTGCGGCGGCTCCGGCTGCCGGGTCTGCAAGCAGACCGGCTGGCTTGAAATCCTGGGCTCCGGGATGATCGATCCCGAGGTGTTCAAGAAGATCGGTTACGATCCCGAGCTCTATACCGGTTTCGCCTTCGGGCTCGGCATCGAGAGGATCGCCATGCTGAAATACGGCATCAACGATATCCGCCTTTACTATGAAAACGACCTCCGCTTCCTGCGACAATTCTGATTCGGGCCTGGCTGAGCTGGAAAATCCATGAAATTTACCGTTAACTGGCTGAAAAAATATATAGATTTCGATCTGTCGAATCGTGAACTCGCCGACCGCTTGACCATGGCCGGCCTCGAGGTGGACAGCGTCGAGGATCTCTATCCCGGCCTCGATGATCTCCGGGTGGGGCTGGTCAAAGGGGTAAAACCCCATCCGAACGCTGATCGTTTATCCCTTTGCGAAGTCGACGACGGTGACTCCGTGCGCCGGGTGGTCTGTGGCGCCCCCAATGTCAGGACCGGGATGCTTACCGCCCTGGCGGTGCCCGGTACGGTAA
>JBHEOZ010000043.1:0-5747 GCA_046260555.1 Desulfurivibrionaceae bacterium | reverse complement strand
CCCGCCAAGATCAGAGGCGAAGCCTCCGAGGGGATGCTCTGCTCGGCCCATGAACTCGGAATCAGCCCGGATAAGGCCGGAATCATGGATCTGCCGGCTGATCTTTCCCCCGGCCAATCCCTGGTCGAGGCCCTGGAGCTTCGCGATACCCTGATCGAGGTCGACCTCACTCCCAACCGGCCCGACTGCGCCAGCGTGATCGGCACGGCCCGGGAGGTCGGCGCTTTTGTCGGTAAAAAGGTCAAACATCCCGGCGCCGGCGATCTGCCCGAGTTGAGCGGCGCTGATCTGCCTTTTGCTGTTGAGGTCCGTGATTTCGGGGCCTGTCCCCGCTATTCGGCCAGAATGGTCAAAGGGGTCAGGATCGCCCCTTCACCCTGGTGGCTGCAACGACTGCTCCTGGCCGTGGGTTTGCGCCCGATCAATAATGTGGTTGATGTTACCAACTTTGTCATGCTCGAGTATGGCCAGCCCTTGCATGCCTTTGATTTCACCAAACTTGCCGGCGGCCGGATTGTCGTGCGCCGGGCTGCCAAAGGCGAAAAGACCGAGACCCTGGACGGGGTGGAGCGCAGGCTCGATGAGGAAATGCTCCTGATCTGCGATGCCGAGCGGCCGGTGGCCGTGGCCGGCGTCATGGGCGGGGGTAATTCCGAGGTGAGTGACGATACCGTCGATATCCTCCTGGAAAGCGCCTGCTTCGATCCGGTCAGTATCCGGCGGACTTCAAGGCGCCTTAACCTGGCCACCGATTCCTCCTATCGTTTTGAAAGGGGCGTCGATCCCCAGGGGACCGTGCGGGCCCTGGAGCGGGCGGTGGAACTGATTGTCGAACTGGCCGGCGGCTTGGCCGTGCCCGGCGGGGTAGACCTTAATGAAGGTCCGTCGGAGAACAGCCCCATCGATTTGCGGGTCCGGCGCTGTAACGATCTGCTCGGCCTGGATCTTAGCGCCCGTCAAATAGCCGATTATCTTGAATCCATCGAGATAGACGCGGATCCGGTCGGCGCAGACATCCTCAAGGTAACGCCTCCCGGGTTCCGGGTCGATCTGGAGCGGGAAGTCGATCTCTTCGAGGAAGTGGCCCGGCTGGTTGGTTATAACGAGATACCCGTCACTCTGCCGCATGTACCGCTTAGTTTCGCGGATCGGGATCCGGCCCGCGAGATCCGCAAAGAGGTGGCGGCGATCATGACCGCCCAGGGTTACAACGAAGCGATCAATTACAGCTTTGTAAGCGAACGTCATTATGATATGCTCGGACTCGCGCCTGATCATCCGGCCCGGCGCAACGTGCGGCTTCTTAATCCCCTGGCCGAGGACCAGAGCGTCATGCGGACCATGCTGCTTCCCGGGATCCTCGAGAACCTGAAACGAAACGTCAACCACCAGCGCCCCGACATCAAGCTTTTCGAGGTCGGCAAGGTGTTCCATCCCACCGACAGCGAGCTGCCGGACGAGGAAATGCGGCTGGTTGCGGTAATCAGCGGCAAGCGTAATCCGGATTCCCCTCCGCTTCATTTCGGCGAGGAAGAATGCGACTTTTTCGATATCAAGGCCTGCGGCGAAAATCTCTTGAACGAGTTGCGCCGTGACCAGGTGGAAATGGTATCTCCGCCGGAGACCCCCGCCTATGTCGGCAATTCCCCGTATCTCGCCCTCCAGGCCGGGGCCAGGGTTATCGGCGGTCTGGGTCGGTTGTCGGCCGACTGCCTGAAGAGATTCGGGATCAAAACAGAGGTCTACTTTCTGGAAGTCAGCTTGACCGGACTGGCGGAAGTCGCGCCGCGGCTGAAATCGTTTGAGCCCCTCTCCCGTTTCCCCTCGGTCAACTGGGACCTGGCCATGCTGGTCCCCGAGGATCTGGCCGCCGGTGAGATTATAGAAACGGTAAAAAAATGCGGGGAAGAGATCCTCGAAGATGCGCAAATCATCGATATCTTTCGGGGCGAGAGTATTGAGGAGGGCTATAAAAGTGTGGCAATTACGGTTACCTACAGGGATGACAGTACGACCCTTGAAGATGAAACGGTTCAGAAAGTTCACCAGAAAATAATCGATCTAATCAGCACCCGTTTCGGCGGGAAACTTCGGGAGGCTTAAAAGATGAATGATGCGAATCTTACTCGTAAGGATCTGGCGCGGGCAATTAACGAGAAACTGGGGTTTTCCAAACAGAGCGCGGGTGAACTGGTCGACAACGTCTTTGATTCCATGAAGAGCAGACTCCTGAAGGAAGACGCCATCAAGCTTGTCCAGTTCGGGACCTTCAACATCAGGAAAAAGAACGCCCGGGTCGGCAGAAACCCCCGCACCGGCGATACCATGGAGATCTGCCGGCGCAGCATGGTATCTTTCAAACCCAGCAAGGGGCTGCGGGAGCGGATCAACTCCTGACCACCTGCCCCTCCGCCCGGTTGCCGTCAAAGGAGTTCGAGGTTTTGCCGTTCCTGCTTCGGGGTAAAACTATGGACCGTTCAAATCAGGGTTCGCAAGAAATACCCGACAAGCTCTACTTCAAGATCGGCGAGGTAAGCAGGATTGTCGGGGTTGACACCCACGTTCTTCGCTACTGGGAATCGGAATTCAAGATGATCAGGCCCCAGCGGGCCGCTTCCCGCCAGCGTCTTTACCGGCGGGGGGACATTGAAAACCTGCTCAAGGTCAGGGAGCTTCTCCACGAGCGCGGCTTCACCATCGCCGGAGCCCGGCAGGCCTTGAAGGAAGAGAAAAACACCGGGGCGCGGAGCGGCGGCGAGTCGCCCGAAAAGTTGGTCGGTAACCTGAAAAGGGAACTGCTCGATCTGAAAAAACTTCTGCGCCGCTAGTTCAGCGGTTGCTTATTTCCACAGGATAGTGTTAATAGATTCGTAACCGTTCAGCAGCGCCACATCTTCGGACGATCGGCTCGGCTTACGTACACGAGGTACGCGGCGCCGCTCCGCTCGTCCAAATCCGCACCACTGCTGAACGGTTACAGTCCGGTGGTTTTGGGTGCTTTGGCGACCGCCCCGGTGAACGGTTACATAGATTCAGCACTTGGTATTTACAATTTTGGGTCGGGATGTAGCGCAGTCTGGTAGCGCACCTGAATGGGGTTCAGGGGGCCGGAGGTTCGAATCCTCTCATCCCGACCAGTTGTTTGACAAGGGTTTCCGGTTCTTCCGGGAACCCTTTTTTTTTCGCTTTTAAAATCAGCAATTCCCACGATCCGATCTTTTCCGCCAATCATCCAGCCGGTTCCTATCGTCTACTTTCCTGATAGGTATGGTGTCCCAGGCCCTGAGTAAGCAGGAATCCAGTCTGGCTGGTTCTTTAGTTGAATGAGATCAGCCCAGAAAATAATACCCCGCCCCTACAATTATCATAGACATGGCCCGGAAGGTCTGGCTGTAGAAGATCAGCTCCAGTGCCAGCCGGGGCGAGAAGATTCCGGCGTAATAGGGAAACTGGTGCCGGATGGCCCGCATCGGCGAGGAGAGGACATTTCCGACCAGGAGGGCCAGGACCAGGTCTCGATTGGAGATGTTTCCGGTGTCGAGCAGAGAGCCGGCCGCGGCCAGGGCGGCGGATAACTCGGCGGAGATGTGCAGGACCACGATCCCCAGGGTTTCCGGATGAAGCCAGGCCAGAAAGGGCGCATGATTGGCAAGGTAGTCGCGTCCGGCCTCGAACATGCCGAAGCGGTTCAGCAGAAAGAAAACCACGTAGACCGGCACGGTGAAGGCCGCGACCTTCCTGATCCGCTTTCTGAACCGTTCCCAGGTTCCGCCCAGAGCCTGCCTCCAGGTAATCCTTTTCTTTTTCCGATCCGGCTTTGCGGCAGATTTTTCTTGCGGTTCAGGCAGAAGCAGGCGACCGGCGATCACCACCGAAAAAGTCTCCAGGCAGGCGGCGGCCATGGTCAGACCGACATAATAGAAAGCCGCCCCTTTTATAAAGGTAACGGTCAGGAAGAAGACCGTGGGCAGATGCAGGAAGAAGCGCGGCAGGCTGTTGAAGAGGTTGGCCATCACCAGTTCGAACTTGCCGAGCCTTCCCTGGTCGTAGGCCTCGGCCAGCATGGCGTTGGCGGATACGCCCGAGAAAAAGGCGACCGAAAAACTGGCCCCTGTAACCGGCGAAAGTCTCCCCGCCCTGGTCAGCGGCCGGGCGAGCCTGGCTACCTTGCTCGTCCAGTTCAGGGCCTCGATGAAGTTCCCGACCATCAGGCCCAGAGAGACGAAAAACATCAGACGCAACAGGGGCCAGAGCAGTCCCTGCCAGATTTCATAGATACCTGTTCCGTCCATCTCAGCCTTTGTCTCTTTTTATAACTTGTGTGCCAAACTCGAAAGGATCGCGATCCCACCGGATTCAAGCGGATCGGGCGGAATTCCTTTACGCTGTCCTGTGTAACAGGAATTTCTTCCGAGAGAAGACGCTGAACTATGCAAAGCGGCCTGCTCCCGGTATTCACAACTCGACCGCATGGCATTAAGTTATTGCTGTGTATCTTAAAAAAAACTTCCTGAAACGGCAGACAACCGGCTTTGCCGAGAAAAACTCCCACGGTCCGGCACACTCGGCAATAAAGCTCTCCGATCATCTATCAACGAAGAATTCAATGATATGGCGAGCGCCTCAAAGTGTCAAATTTTACCCAATCCGGATCCCGAGAAATTCGAAAACGCTCAACTCCGATTACCTTGATCATCCGAGACCAGCTAAGCATTCCATCCGCTCCCATCGTTTTCTTGCCATCTTTATATTTATGGCATGGCTATTGCATTTATAAAAACTAGACGTCCATTAATCCAATTAGCGGGTGTCTTGTTTAAAAACGGCAGGGAGCAAAGTTGAAAGCATTCACAAATGACCAGGAGGATAACTAAAATGAAAAAGACAACCATTTCTCTGATTGCGGTTATGGCATCACTCACATTGTGTTGCGCTGCATTCGCCCAAGAGGTAAACGAATTTGATGAATCAAGAGGAATTCAACAGACTTATCAGAAGGAAAGCCAGATTCCCTCGGCCGCCGAACTCAGGGGCATGAAGGTTGTAAACCGGGACGGTGAAGAAATCGGCGAGATTGCAGAAGTCAACACCGATTTAGATACCGGCCGGGCCAATTATGTCACTTTGTCCGTAAACGACTTGCCCGATATTGACAAGAATCAAGTCGCCGCGCCGGTGGAGGCCTTCAGTTTCGACAAGGTACAGCAGCGGGCTCAACTGACTGTTGACCAGAGCAAGCTCAAAAACGTTCCAGAGCAAACCAATATGGACGACCAAGCCTTCAAGCGCGAATTGGAAAGCCACTACGGCGTTTCACCCGCGTGGGAGGATCAGCAGGAAGAAGATGCACCGAAGTGGTAAAATCAAATTAATTTGATCCGCACCTGCCGTGGCAAAAAGGGCATCTCCCGAAAGGGAGGCCCTTTTTTTTTATAACCAATATAATGCGGTTACCATGAAATCCGGAAGCCCCGGAGGAAGAACCTCCTGCTGTGCTTGCATGAATGGATACATGAAGGTAGTATTGCCTAACCTGAAAATCTTTCCACATAAGTGGTAGATGGAGATAAGGGACCACAAGTTGCATTTGTGCCGCAGTTCCCTGGGGCCAGGCGACTGCGGCAAAGGGCGAGTCGCGATCAGGGGGCAGGCCTTGGCGACCAGAATGGAGAATCTAAGAGAAATGGCAATCGACTTTGCAACATTGCAAGCCTGACCGTATGCTCTTACAAACGACGACTACCTAT
>JBHEOZ010000429.1:441-776 GCA_046260555.1 Desulfurivibrionaceae bacterium | reverse complement strand
GATGGAGCTCATGGGCGGGGTCTTCGTGGCCTTTGTCATCTGGTACGGGGGGCATGAAGTCCTGAAAGGCAACTCCACGCCCGGCACCTTCTTCTCCTTTTTGACCGCTCTGGTGATGATCTACGAGCCGATCAAGAGCCTGAGCCGGGTGAACAGCAGTGTGCAACAGGGCATGGCGGCGGCTGCCCGGGTTTTTACGATTCTCGACACCCCGCCGCAGATCACTGACCGGCCGGATGCCCGGACTCTTCCCGCGCTGCGGAATAATATCGAGTTCCGGAATGTCTGCTTCTCCTATGACGGCAAAACCCAGATACTCGATAACATAAATTTAC
>JBHEOZ010000429.1:0-365 GCA_046260555.1 Desulfurivibrionaceae bacterium | reverse complement strand
AGGCGGCCAAAGCCGCCCATGCTCTGGATTTCATCAGGCAATTACCGGACGGCTTTGAGACCGTGATCGGTGAATCGGGGGCGAAACTGTCGGGCGGGCAACAACAAAGGGTATCGATTGCCAGAGCCCTTCTCAAGGATGCTCCGATTCTTATCCTGGACGAGGCGACCTCATCCCTTGATACGGAATCGGAGCGCGAGGTCCAGAAGGCCCTTGAAAACCTGATGCGGGACCGAACTACTCTGGTCATCGCCCACCGACTCTCGACCATTCGCAATGCGGACCGCATTATCGTAATGCAGCAAGGCAGGATCGTTGAAGAAGGCGATCATGAATCGCTACTGAGCAGCCAGGGAGTCTATGCC
>JBHEOZ010000428.1:503-778 GCA_046260555.1 Desulfurivibrionaceae bacterium | reverse complement strand
GCAGGAAGGTTTCCCGGTCCAGCCCCAGGGAGGACCAGAAGGGCTGGAAATATTTCTCGATCAGATGGAAGGGGAAGACGTCGTGACCGGCCGGGACCGGAGTATGGGTGGTGAAGACCGTCCTTTGCCTGACCCGGGCCAGGGCGTCTTTCAGGTCGCGTCCTTCGGTGAGATGGTCCCGGACCCTTTCCAAAAGCGAGAAGGCGGCATGGCCCTCGTTGAGGTGGACGATTGAATGCTTGATACCGAGCTGTTCGAGAACCTCGGCCCCGCCG
>JBHEOZ010000428.1:0-338 GCA_046260555.1 Desulfurivibrionaceae bacterium | reverse complement strand
TCCTGCCACCCCTCATCGCTTATCCGCTGGCTGCCGTAGCCTTCGTACATGAAACCGACTCCGACCAGCGGCACGTTCAGGTCACTGCACTCCTTCAAATAATCGCCGGCCAGGAAACCGAGGCCGCCGGCGTAGAAAGGCAGGGAATGGTGCAGGCCGAACTCGGCTGAAAAATAGGCGATCAGCGGGGTGTGATTTTGATACTGCTCCTCCAGGATGGGACAGCCGCTGGCCCCGATATATTCCCGGAAACGGGACATCACCAGGTCGTAATGGCGGAGGAAATCCGGGTTGCGGGCGGCGCTCTGCAGAACCTCGTCGGGAAGTTCCCTGAGCAT
>JBHEOZ010000427.1:0-791 GCA_046260555.1 Desulfurivibrionaceae bacterium | reverse complement strand
AAAGAGTTAAGGCCTTTATTCAGACATGATTTTAAATACCAGCAATCTCTTTTAAATTCTGTTTTTTAGCGCCACTTCTATTCTTCTCAAAAATCCATCTCATTGTCTGTCTGTGCTTAAAGATGGAGTACATCCTGAAGCAAAACGAAAAAGGAAAGCATGCCCATATCATATTTAAACGTAGCATTCCTACTGTCCTTTTGGCTGATATCTACCGAATCAAGTAAAATAGAATTTAACAAGTCCTCAAATCGTATTGGGTCAACTAAATTGAAGTATAATTCTGAGTTTCAGATTGAGTTTGATAGGATACTTGACGAGTAGATCGATTATCTAATTGAATAAATCTACAGATTTTAACGTTCTATAAAATAGGAATCATAAGCTTACTTGGCTTTCGTTAAATCTTTACTAAAAGCCCGAAATCGAAAAGAGAAAAAATTTCAATAGATATCAGTTGAAATGCGATATTGAGTCCGTTTCGCGCACAAAATTGAGAAAAAGAAGAAGAGTGTAGTCCGGTACGAGAATGGTTTTAATTGTACCCTTGTTTACAAAAAAAAGCCAAGCTATTGACTGGCAACAACTTGGCTTTACTCGAGTGTGGGACCGGGCGGAATCGAACCGCCGACACACGGATTTTCAGTCCGTTGCTCTACCGACTGAGCTACAGTCCCTCTTCGAAGACTCCAAATATAAGGGCTTTTAAACCTTTACTCAAAACCGATTGTCTATTTTCCGGAATTATTTTGACCGAGGCTAGTTGCGCACTTTAATATCCTTCAGCCGCA
>JBHEOZ010000426.1:544-802 GCA_046260555.1 Desulfurivibrionaceae bacterium | reverse complement strand
TTTGCCGGGCGGGATTTTATTCTCCAGGCTTATCGCGAGGCGGTTGACCATGGTTATCGTTTTTTCAGCTATGGCGATTGTATGCTGATTGAATAGTGCCAGGAGTGAGGAGTGAGGAGTGAGGAGTGAGGAGTGAGGAGTTGCCGCATACCGGGCCGGTGCAATTCAGGCTGCTGAAAGTGTGTCATGACACACAAGCGCGTCGCGGGACTTTGCACACGCGCAGAGGGGATATCGAGACACCTGCCTTCATGCCGG
>JBHEOZ010000426.1:0-278 GCA_046260555.1 Desulfurivibrionaceae bacterium | reverse complement strand
GTTGCATCATTTCATGAATTGGGATCGGCCGATTCTGACTGACAGTGGAGGTTTTCAGGTTTTCAGCCTGGGAGCTCTGCGTAAAATAGATGAAAAGGGTGTACGTTTCCAGTCTCATCTCGACGGTGGCGCACATGTTCTGACTCCGGAACTGTCTATTGCCATCCAGGAAGCTCTCGGTTCAGATATCATGATGGTTTTTGATGAGTGCATCCCTCATCCTGCCGCACACTCGTATGTCGCCGAATCGACAGCCCGTTCCAGCCGCTGGGCCGCAC
>JBHEOZ010000425.1:458-817 GCA_046260555.1 Desulfurivibrionaceae bacterium | reverse complement strand
CCACCAGCCTGGAGGCGGTGCGCGCAGGCGAGCCTTATCGCCAGGATCTTGAGCGTCTGCACACCATGGCCAACCGGCCCGCTCAGGCCTGCTGTGCCTGAGCGCCTTCATCGGGCCGTCATCATTAGGGCTTTAGCATCCATCTCATTTTATCTGTGCGCGGCGCTCGCCCGTCGCGCCGACGTACACAACTGTTTCGGGGACAACTGACATGGGGATTCGTGTTGGCATTAACGGTTTCGGCCGCATGGGCCGTCTGGGGCTACGCGCCGGCTGGGGCAAGGCACCGCTGGAATTCGTGCATGTGAACGAGATCGCCGGGGATACCGCCTGCTCGGCACACCTGCTGGAATTCGATT
>JBHEOZ010000425.1:0-448 GCA_046260555.1 Desulfurivibrionaceae bacterium | reverse complement strand
GCCGCTGGCCCCACGAGATCCGGGCCGAGGCGGATGCCTTCAGCGTCGATGGTCAGCGCATCAGCCACAGCAGCGCCAAGACGCCGGAGGCGGTGGACTGGGCCGCCATGGGCATCTACATCGTCATCGAGGCCTCCGGCAAGTTCCGCACCGTGGAGTCCCTGAAGCCCTATTTCGACCAGGGGGTGAAGAAAGTCATCGTGGCCGCTCCCGTGAAGGACCCCTCGGTGCTCAACGTGGTGGTGGGGGTCAACGACCATCTCTACGACTCAGCCCGCCATCACCTCATCACTGCCGCCTCCTGCACCACCAACTGTCTGGCCCCGGTGGTGAAGGTGATGCACGAGGGTATCGGTATCCGTCACGGTACCATGACCACCATCCACGACATGACCAACACCCAGACCCTGGTGGACACCGCTCACAAGGATCTTCGCCGGGCCCGGGC
>JBHEOZ010000424.1:540-828 GCA_046260555.1 Desulfurivibrionaceae bacterium | reverse complement strand
GGGCCGGTGGATCTCGATGTCCTGTTCGGGCGCCCGGCGGTGTGCCATCTGGAGATCGGCTTCGGCATGGGCGACGCCCTGCTGGAGACGGCGCGCCGCCATCCGGAGAACAATTATCTGGGGGTCGAGGTCTATCTGCCCGGCATAGGTCAGCTGTTGCTCGGGATCAGCGCATCGGGGCTTGCCAATGTCCGGATAGCCCGGGGCGATGCGATGGAAATTCTGGATCGGCTGCCGGCCGCCGCTCTGGAGCGGGTTGCCCTGTTTTTCCCCGACCCCTGGCCCAAA
>JBHEOZ010000424.1:0-455 GCA_046260555.1 Desulfurivibrionaceae bacterium | reverse complement strand
GTCCGGTGGAACGGCCCTTGACTAAATTTGAAAAGCGCGGCCTCAAGCGGGGGCATCAGGTCAGGGATTTGCTTTTTGAGCGGCTTTAGATAATGTCATTTCGACCAACGGGAGAAATCTTAATAGTTCCAGATAGTTAAGGGGGTAAGGATTCTCACATACCTTCGGAATGACAGTTTTTTGCGAATTCATTGCTTTTAAGTACGAAAAGTCGTACGTTATTGGCTGGAGGTATGATCATGAACACACTCACTGTTTCCGAAGCGCGGGCAAAACTGTATGGCCTGGTGGACGAAGTTGCCGAAGAGCACAAACCGGTTACCATAAAAGGCAAGCGGACCAGCGCCGTATTGGTTTCCGCATCCGATTGGGAAGCTATCCAGGAAACTCTTTATCTGACATCCATCCCCGGCATGAGGGAATCCGTCCAGGAGGGGCTTGCAACTCCGGTTGAG
>JBHEOZ010000423.1:0-833 GCA_046260555.1 Desulfurivibrionaceae bacterium | reverse complement strand
CATCCTGGCGAAGTAGTCGCGGATCAGCCAGATCTCGCCGGCCAGGTTGAAGTCGCCGAGAATATTGATCGAGTGTTTGGTGATATTACTGATGTCGCCGGTCCCGACCAGCCGGAACATGGCGTTGCAGGCCGCTTCATAACCGGCCCGCTTGTTGCCCTTGAATCCTTCGGACTGAACCGGCAGGACAGGGATACCCTTCTCGGCCGCGACCGATTTACAGACCGCTTCGAGGTCGTCGCCGATAATCCCGACGATACAGGTCGAATAGACAAAGGCCGCCTTGGGCTCATAGCGGTCGATCAATTCAATTAGGGCATCATGGAGTTTTTTTTCGCCGCCGAAGATCACATCCTTTTCCCGGAGATCGGTGGAGAAGGATAGCCGATGCAGTTCCGGACCGGATGACAGCGCGCCCCTAATGTCCCAGGTATAGACCGCGCAGCCGATCGGCCCGTGGACCAGATGGACGGCGTCGGCGATCGGATAAAGGACCACCCGCGAGCCGCAGAAAACGCAGGCCCGCTGACTGACCGCCCCGGCCAGGCTCTCCTTGTCGCATTCGATGGCAAAGGGCTTCTTGCCCTTGCGATGAATCTGCTCCCGTCGTTCTTCGTATATCTGTTCAGCCATGACTGCCTCATCAGGATTGATTATCGTTGCAATCCTGTAAATGCAAGCGGTATGCCACTAGTGGTGTTTACGGATTTATCCCATTATTCCGGGCTGTTAAGATCTTGCAGAACGCTCCTCCCCGGCCAACCGAAGAAGGGAGGAAAAGCAACCCCGGTTGAATGGGTGACAATATTGAAAGGAGTTGGACAAAATTGAAA
>JBHEOZ010000422.1:0-833 GCA_046260555.1 Desulfurivibrionaceae bacterium | reverse complement strand
GTTAGGGAGTGTCTGTCCATAAATGGTCTTTTTGCCCGATAACTTCGTCGCCGCAGAGTCGGAAAGTGCTCACGTACTCGAGTACGCGAAGTTTATACCCTTGTAGAGTGTTTTTCCGACATCCTTGCTTCTCGTTCTCGGACAAAAATCCTCATTTCCGGACAGACACCAGGGAAAGACCCGATCCCGCCAAAAAAGAAAAGGCCGATATCCGCAAAGGATATCGGCCTCACTTCCTGGCGGACCGCCTGACCTGAAAAAACGAAGGTTTAGGATTCTTTCATTAACGGCGGTTCGGGAACATCGGAGCCATGACAATCCATGCAGTTGAACTGACCGGTAATGCCGAACTCCTTGGCACAGGAAAAGTCCCCGGTCGGCTCATAATCACCGGCATGCCACTGGTTCAACAATTCCACCAGACGATAAGCGGTGCTTGCCGCCACCCGGGCGCATCGGTCCTTCCTTTCAGGGCTCTTCAGGGCCTTGTCCGCCGCCTTCATCCACTTGCCCACCGAGATATGACAGAGCGGGGAATCGCTGGTGGTGGTCGGGATTTCACTGGTCAACCTGGGTTTCTTAGGCTTGTAGGTCGGCAGTTTGGCTTCGGAATACCACTGCATGATGTCGGCGGCAATAAAGTGGCCCTCATGGGCGCCGGCAATGCGGGGGCCGATGATCAGGTTGGCGACGATATTGGCCCCGGCCGGCGAGCCGCAGATCGTTCCCCAGCCGACCTGGCCGCCTTCAAGGAAGACGAAGGCGTCGGAAGGAAAAGAGACATAGGGTTCGCCGACTTTTTCACGCAACTGGCTGAACACACTGTTGATGAC
>JBHEOZ010000421.1:0-841 GCA_046260555.1 Desulfurivibrionaceae bacterium | reverse complement strand
TCGGCCCGGCTTACGTACACGAGGTACGCGGCGCCGGTCCGCTTGTCCAAATCTGCACCACTGCTGAACGGTTACAGCCCGGCAGTTGTGGTACTTTGGCGGCCACACCGGTGAACGGTTACGATATCGGGACTCGGTTGATCCGGTCCTGGTCAAGGCAATCTGCACCAGCAACTCGACACGATCAGATCCGGGCTCGGGCGAACTGGCGGACTATGCGCCGGATTATCCAGGGACCCCAAGGTTTTCCACCGAAGATCCCGATGCATGCCCCTCTGATTGCCGCAGCGGAGACGATTGTTAATTATCGCCTGACCGCGCTCGGTATATCAAGGGATTTTTGTTCGGGATTCCCGGTCCGGCCAGCCAAGGGATTCAGGCCTGATGGCCCGGACAGTAATAGCTGCCCCGCCCGGCCAGGGTGATGCGCTCAATTGTTCCGGAACAGCGCGGACAGGAACGCCCCGCCTCGCGCCGCGGCAGCAGCCAGCTTGCCGGCCATCCCTTTTCGCCTGCGCCCCTGTCGATCGCGGTTTCAAGAATATGATGCGTTTTGGAAGCGCACCGCCTCGCGCAGTTCCTTCACCGCTTTTTCGGCCGCGGCTTTACTTTCTATTTTTTCCGGATCGATCTCGGGAATTTTTTTGTTTTCCTTACCCATCAGTACCTGGAGTCACTTTGATCCAGCCTCTCCTGTTTCTCTCTTGTCCCGGCTGATCCGCCAAAAACCTTGTTTCATCTTTGATGAACTCGCAAAAGGTCATGGGATGGCTAAGCAAAAATCGTCAGATCCAAGGCGCGCGAATTTCGAGGAATGAAGCGTACTTCAGTACGCTGCAAT
>JBHEOZ010000420.1:0-861 GCA_046260555.1 Desulfurivibrionaceae bacterium | reverse complement strand
CCGTCATTCCGGCAGGTTTTAAGCCGGAATCCAGATCATACGCTGGATGCCGGCTAAAAGCATGCCGGCATGACGACGAAGATAAATGGTACTTTATAATTTTCATGTCCCTAAGTTTGCAGTTTTCCCCCTTGAGAGTTTAGGATATTTATTGATGAAAACAGAAAGATTACCCCTGGTGGCCCTGGTCGGACGTCCGAATGTCGGAAAATCGTCGCTTTTCAACCGGCTGACCAGAAAGAGAAATGCGATAGTTGACGCGACCCCGGGGGTGACCAGGGACCGGCATTACGCCAAGGTCACCTGGCAGGAACAGACTTTCATTCTGATCGATACCGGTGGTATTGAGCCCCTGCCCACCCGAAAGGGCGATGGCGGCCAGGCCTTCCCCAAGGAAGTAGGCACCGATGATCGGGTCAAGGTTGTCGGCGGCATTCAGGAGCAAACCTGGCAGGCCATTAAAGAGGCTGACGTGATCCTTTGCCTGCTCGACGGCCGGGCCGGGGTGGCGGGCGAGGATTACCGGGTCGCCGATATTCTGCGTAAATCCGGCAAGCCGGTATTCTTTCTGGTCAACAAGATCGACACTCACCAGCTCGAAGATCAACTGGTCGGGCAATTCTATGAACTGGGCCTCGAGACGCTCTGGCCGATCTCCGCCGCCCACGGTTACGGACTTAATACCTTCATGGAGAGTCTGGTTGAGCACCTGGTCTTTCCCGACGACGCGGTGGATCTGCCGGAGGGGACCGTGGCGGTCGCCTGCATCGGACGGCCGAATGTGGGCAAATCATCCCTGGTCAACAAGCTTCTGGGCGAGACCAGAATGATTGTCTCGGACGTGCCCGGCACCACCAGGGA
>JBHEOZ010000042.1:8419-10750 GCA_046260555.1 Desulfurivibrionaceae bacterium | reverse complement strand
GGACTCAACTCAGCTTTATATCATCGAGTTGCCAACGCGGCACCCCAAGGGCACTTCCTGCGGGGCGCAGATGCGCCGTTATCGGGCGCCCCGCAGGGCGGCGGAGTGAATCGAGGCTACCCGGCAAAAAAACGATTATTTTACGTAACAACAAACGAATAAAACAGAATTTCCCACTAAGCCGTCACGGATTCAGGTTTCAGGCTAAACCAAGATCCTGCCGCAAGCTGATAACAGCCAGTTCCTTGGCCTTGGCCTCTACGTCGATGGTCGCATTCAACTCCAGCCAGCAGGAAGGAAAATCCCCCGGGTCGATATAGTCGGCATGGGGCTTCGGCGACCCGTCCAGCCAGCCGTTTCTGGGTGAAGAGATATGGAAATACGTTTCCCGGCCCAGCTTCCGCCAGAGAGCGGCCGTTCTCTCGGTTGCCTCTTCGATGGAAAGTCCATCCGGCAGGCAGCGGTGATGATGAACGTCGTAAACCATGGGGATGGCCAGCTTTTCGCAAACAGGCAAGAGATCGGCCGGGGTGAAGGAGTTATCGTCATTCTCCAGGGTGAGCCTTTTTAGTACTTCCCCGGGCAGACCCTCCAGGTTTGCGGCCAGGCGGACCAGGGCCTCTTCCTTGTCGCCATAGGCCCCACCAACATGGATATTGATAACCTCGGCCCCGAGCAGTTCGGCAAGCATCCCCTGGTAGCACAGTTCACGTACCGTGTTTTTGACAACTTCCGGCCGCGGCGAGGCAAGGACGTTGAACTGATCGGGATGAAAACTTAAGCGCAGGTCATGTTTTGCCCGAAAAGAACGGATCTCCGCGCAAAGGGCCGCAATCATGTCCCGGTCCGGAAGCTCTTCGAGGTGATAGCCCACCTCGGGATGGGTGAATCGGGGAAAAAGCGGCGAGAGAATCCGGAAGGCGCCGATACCGTGATCGGCGGCAAACTCCAGGGCCTGCCGAAGATTAAAGACGTTGTCAAGGCAGATTCCGGAGAGGCGGGTCAGCTGCTCGGTCCGGCTCAACTGCCGGAGGGTCCTGGCCGTTACCTGCCGAAACCT
Organism: Desulfurivibrionaceae bacterium; assembly: GCA_046260555.1. Taxonomy (GTDB): domain Bacteria; phylum Desulfobacterota; class Desulfobulbia; order Desulfobulbales; family JAGXFP01; genus JAGXFP01. Next base: position 9,690 of record JBHEOZ010000042.1, on the reverse strand, counting down.
GATCGGCTCCTTCCGGAATATGCAGCATAACCCGAATCTGAGCCTTGCCGCCTTTTTTCTAACGGTCATTATTCAAACCTGCCAGGCGGAAGGTTAAAAAAATTCTTTTTCCCGTAATATCCCAGTAAAAAAAAACCGCTCCTGTCCGCTCACAGCCCGGGAGACAGGGGGAATCTGGAATCATTCTTCTGAATGAATATCAACTTCTGCCGATCTTGCCCGGTCCATCGCCTACCAGAGGCAGGATCTTCTCCACTTCGAAATAGACGATGTGCTTCGGCCCCTTGGCCTTGTCTTCCTCCGGAGTCAGGTGCCGCCTGGTCATCGAAGCCAGAAGCCCGGGATCGTTATCTTCACCGCTCTTTTTAAGGTAGAGCCGGACTCCGTCCAGCTGGTTCCGCCCTTCCATAAAGAGGTAAACGGCATAGGGATTCTCCTGGAGATTGGCGTAAGTCAGGTGTTCGCGCAGAATGAAGGCCAGCCGGTCATCATCCATTACGTGGGGGGAAGAGTAAATGGCCGAGGTGACCCGGCCATCCGTGCCCGCGGAAGAGAAAACACCTCTCCCCCCGGTTTCGCGGAAATAGTCCTTAAGATTCATTGCGGTCTCCCGGTTTTTCTCCCCGGATCAGACGCCGGGGATCGTATCCCTGTTTTTTCAGTTTATCAGTTATGCGGTTGTACAGTTCTTCCGGCATTTCGGGGCTTCGCGCAAGGATCCAGAGATATTTACGCTCGGGATGACCGACCACGGCATATTCGTAATCATCGCCCAGGCCGATAATCCAGTAGTCCCCGGAAAACGGCCGGAAAAAGGTAACCTTGAGCTTGGCATTGGTTCCGGGATCTACCACCCGAGCCTTACCCTTTACCGAGCGCAAAAGGTTCCGGGGCTTATCTTTCCAGATCAATTTCTTTGACGGTCTCAAGTGGAGGCGGGCCGGAATCATCGCCGCCCACGCATCCGAAAAAAAGCAAAGCCGCCCCAAGCAGAAAAAAGAACCGGTGGTCATCAACTTTTCTTCGAGAATCATTATCACTTGAAAAATCATATAACATATAGCCGGTGAAATCCGATTAATTTTTATGAGTTCGGAAAAAGCCAAAAACCCTTTCGACAGGCTCAGGGCAGGCGGAGCACTTGTTGATTTAACGTTCGTGCCGGCCTTGTCTAAATACGCTCCACTGATCTTTGCCTGACTTTTTAAGAACTCATCAACTTTCAGGTTGAGATTAATTTTTTCCTCCCATAAGCTATTAGACAGGCCCTC